>JAYQGD010000465.1:0-2738 GCA_038140415.1 Rhodospirillaceae bacterium | reverse complement strand
CCGCCGGCGCCATCACCGCAAACATGATCGTCGGCAGTATCCAATCCTGTGCCACAAAGACGATAACGAAGGCCAGGCTGGCGCTCATCATCGAAACAGCCAGGACTTTGGCCTTTTTCGGGATCACCCGGTAATTGTCCCAGTTCCGCACGGTCGGTCCGAAATATTTATGGCCGTAGAGCCAGGCATGGAACTTCCGGGATGAGCGGGCAAAGGCCCAGGCCGCCATGATCAGGAACACCGTGGTCGGCAGTCCCGGCGTCACCGCGCCGATGGCCCCCATCACCACGCACAGCCAGCCGAACACGATCAGCAGCGGCCGCAGATACGGCTTGGCTTCCGGCACCGGACAGCTGTCATAGTGTGGGATTAAAGGGTCGTTCGCTCATACAGTTAAAAGGGGGCTGTTGGGCCGGATTACAATAAATAATTTTACCCGGCAGAATTGCTTAAGACTCATAGCTCTTGGCGGCTTTTTCCACCGTCCGCGCGCCGTCAGGGGTTTTCTGCGCCCAGGCCCACCACTCATCCTGCACTTTGAAATTTGAATAAGCCGGATTCTGCAGCACCAGCAACCGGTAGACCGCCTCGATCTGGGGATTCTCGATCTCCTCGTCGCTCAGCGAGCGGATGGTGATGCCGTCGGTGGCTTCCCTTCCCTTGTGCTTGCCGTGGGTCCAATTCATGTCGTCGAACAGGATCCACGCCTTGTCGCGCAGCAGCTTGTCCGCCAGGAAAAAGGCGAACCCGTCGATGGTCCAGTTCTTCGGCCCGTCGATAAAGCAGAAGTCGTAGCACGGCGTGCACGCATCGCCGGTGCTCTGCGCCTCGATTTTCTTCTTCAGGAACCAATTGTAAGAGTTCTTCTCCCGGTGGATCGCGACGTAGCTCTCCAGCCCGGCCTTAGCCAGGAGCGTTTCCAAGTTCGGCTCCCGGTCCACAGAGCTCAGCAGATCAACGCTGTCGATCATCCCCCGGCCCAGCTCATCCAACGCGGCGGCGAGAAAAAGGGTGGAGACGCCATGGGCGTGGCCCAGCTCCAGGATGGCTTCCGGCTTCTCATTGAGGACGTGCTGATAGAGCTCCCAGCCCTCGTCAACGCCCAGATAGGGCGTGTCTCCCAACACGTCCCGAACGGCCTCGAACTTCATGGCACGGGCCGGTTACTTGTAAGGATCGGCCGCGTCCCGCAAACCGTCGCCGAAGAAGTTAAAGGCGAGAACGGTGATAATGACGGGAACCGCCGGCAACAGAAGCCAGGGATAAAGCGCCACCGCTTCCGGGTTTTGCGCTTCGACCAGCAGCACGCCCCAACTGGTGATCGGCGGGCGCAGGCCGAGCCCGAGGAAACTCAGCGCCGTCTCCGCCAGGATCATGGACGGGATGGACAGCGTAGCCGAGGCAATCAGGTGGCTCATGAAGTTGGGCAGCAAATGCCGGTAGATCACCCGGCTGGGCGGCGCGCCCATCAGGGTGGCGGCGGTGCAGAAATCCTCTTCCCGGAGAGACAGAAGCTTTGAGCGCACGGCACGCGCCAGGCCCGGCCAGTCCACCAACGCCAGGATGATGGTCAGGCCGAAGAAGGCGGCAATGGGGCTCCAACTCACCGGCAGCGCTGCCGACAGGCCCATCCATAACGGAAGTTCGGGGATGGAGCGTAATATCTCGATCGCCCGCTGGGACAGATTATCCACCCAGCCGCCGAAATAGCCGGCCGCCCCGCCGATTGAGATTCCGAGCAGGAAACTCAGCGTAATGCCGATCAACCCGATAGTCAGCGAAATCCGCGTGCCATAGATCACGCGTGAGAAAATATCCCGGCCCAGCCGGTCCGTGCCCATGAAGAAGAAATTGCCGTCCTTGGCCGGACACGCGAGGTGGACCGTGGACTTAAAGAGGCCCCAAAACTCATACTCGTCGCCGCTGCAGAAGAAGCGCAGTTGATGAATCTGAGAGGTATTGTCTGTGTACTCCCGCCGCAAGGTATCCATGTTCAGTTTGTAATTCTGGCCATAGACGAACGGCCCTTTGAACTCGCCCTCATGGAAGAAGTGCACCACCTGTGGGGGTGCGAAGATGAAATTCGCGTTCCGGGTCTGTAGGTTATAGGGTGCCAGGAACTCCGAGATCAGCACGGAGAAGTAGAAGATCGCCAGAATGGCGCCCGACCAAACGGCCAGCTTGTGGCGCTTCAGCCGCCACCACATCATTTTCCATTGAGACGCCAGATAGAACTTTTCCTGTTCCGGCGTCAGATCCTCCGCCTCGAACGGATCGAACGGCTCCTGAGAGACGAAATGTTCCAGCCGTTCGCTCATTTCGCTGCTCCCCCGGTCAGCCGGATGCGCGGATCAAGCACCGCCAGCAGTAAGTCCGACACAAACATGCCGACCACCGTCAGCAAGGAGACAAACAGAAGGAACGAGCCCGCCAGGAACGTGTCCTGGCTCTGCAAAGCCTCAAGCAAAATTGGACCGGTCGTGGGCAAATCCAGGATCACCGCGATAATCACCGAGCCCGACACCACCTGGGGCAGGAGGTTACCGATGTCCGCGATGAACGGGTTCAGGGCCATGCGCAGCGGGTATTTGATTAACAGCCGGCCGTTGGGCAAACCCTTGGCGCGGGCGGTCACCACATACTGCTTGTTCAATTCATCAAGGAGGTTGGCGCGGAGCCGGCGGATCATACCCGCCGTGCCCGATGTACCGATGACGATCACCGGGACGATCAGATGC
>JAYQGD010000464.1:1384-2739 GCA_038140415.1 Rhodospirillaceae bacterium | reverse complement strand
ATGATGCCGATCGGCAGAGTCCAAGCTTGGAAACGAACCGGGGTTCTGGTTCTCGTCGTCATCGCCTTATCCGGGTGTGATCTTCTCAGCAATGCGCGGTTCATGGACCGCTTTAAACGCACGCCGCAGCCGGTGGCCAGTACGCCGTTCTCGGAACAGGGGATCGGCAAACTCGCCAAGGGTGAGTTGCTGCAGGCGCAGGCGCTGTTTGATCAGGCCCTGCAGAACAATCCTCGCGACGTGCACGCGCTCCTCGGTAAGGGCCTCGTCTTCCAGCAGACCGGGCAATTGACCCAGGCGCGCGCCGCCTACGAAGCCGTGTTGGCGTTGCGCCCCGGCCCGTCCGAGAAACTGATCGTCTTTAATAATCTGCAGCCTCAGTCGGTGCAGGAGCTGGCCGGGCTGAATCTGGCGCTGCTTCAAAGCCAGGGCGTCTCGTCCTCACTGACCGGGGAGCAGGCCGATCCAAACGCAGGGCAACAGCCCGGCATGATGGCGCCGGCCCGTCCGCCGGCCACAATGGCGCAGCCCATGTCGCCCAATATGTCGCGCGCCGCACCGGCTGTCGCCTTGGACGAAACCGATTCAAATATTGTCGAGCGGTTCGAGACCTTGGCGAAGCTTCGGGATGAAGGTCTTGTGACCCACGACGAATATAACGCTCGCCGCCAGGCCAATATCGGCGCGCTGTTGAACTACACCATGCCGCCGGGCGGTGCGGGCCTGGACCGGGCGGTGCCGTCGGCCACACAGATTACCCAGCGCCTGCGGGCCATCGGCCGTGCGCTGGAACTTCGCGCGATCACCGTGCGCCAGCATAGCGCCGAACGGACCATGATTGTCGATGGCCTGATGCCGGCCAATCCCCCGAACCGGGCCAATCAGAAACCCTTGCCTAAGTCTCTGTTGGACGCTGCGGCCGAATTGCGCCGGGTGGAGACTTTGCAGGAGCGGGGGCTGATCACGCCGGAAGAGGCCGCCAAGGAAAAAGACGCAATCGAAGAGCCGTTTAGGACCAAGGCGCCACCGCCGCCGAAGGAGGAGCCGAAACAATTGGCCAAAACCGACGCCATGCAGCAGGAAGCCGCCCCCGTCGGACCGCAACCGGCCGTGCATATCGCGTCGTTCCGTTCCCGCCAGGCGGCGGACCGGGGCTGGGCGCAGTTGAAGCGGGCGCACCGGGCGCTGGTCGGCAACTTTAAGTCAGAGATTACCCGGGTGAACCTGGGCCGGGGCAAGGGCGTGTTCTACCGCCTCGTTGTCGGCCCGGCGAGGGATCAGGCCGATGCCAAGCGCATCTGCACCACCCTCAAACGCCGCCGGCAATACTGCGAACCGGCCTTCATGGCGGGGGG
>JAYQGD010000464.1:0-1284 GCA_038140415.1 Rhodospirillaceae bacterium | reverse complement strand
CGCGCCTTCACGTGGGGATCGGCGAACACGTCCTCGGCCCGGTTGACCGGACCGGTGGGCACGCCGATCTCGTTCAGCGTATTAACCGCGTCTTCCCGTGTCATGACCGACAGCCAGTCGTCGATGATCGGCTGGATATAGCCGGCGTTGGCGGCGCGCGCCGTGCCGTCCTTGCAGCGGTCATCGGTGATCATGTCGGGGCGAACCATGGCGGTGCAGAGCCGCTCCCAGATAATATTGTCGGGGACGTTGAGCGCGATATAGCCGTCGCTGCATTGGAACGCGCCCCGGGGGAACAGGTTCTTGGGCACGCCGCGGCGCGGCGACTGCCCGGCGACGGAGTGCAGCGCCACCATCGCTTCGTTCAGCGAAAGCATATTGTCGAACATGGCGGAATCGACGAGCTGGCCGCGACCGGTGCGCTCCCGCATGAACAGGGCCTGCATGATCCCGTAGGACGTGACCATACCCGTGTAGACGTCGGCCATGCCGTAGATCGTCCAGGATGGCGGCTTATCGTCAAAGCCCACCTGATGCATGATGCCGCTCATCGCTTCCGCGACGATGTCGAACGCCGGCCGGTCGCTGTAGGGGCCGCGATAACCTTCCAACTGTCCGAAGCCGGAGATCAGTGCCCAGATCAGTTTGGAATGATCCGGGTTCAATGCCTCATAAGTGAGCCCGATCTTCTTCATGGCGCCGGGGCGCAGGTTCTCCACCACCACGTCGGCCGTTTTGATCAGATCGCGCAGGACTTCCTGGCCCTCAGGCTTTTGCAGATCGAGGGCGAGGCTTTTCTTGTTACGATTATAGCCCATGAAGCCGGCGGCTTTTTTGACGCCGTCTTTTTCCGCAAAGGGCGGCATGGCCCGGCGGGGATCGCCCCGGCCCGGCCGTTCGATCTTGATCACCTCCGCGCCCGCATCCGCCAGCAGCATCGTGCAGTAGGGCCCGGCCATATATTGTTCCAGGCCGATCACCCGGATGCCGTCGAGAGGGCGGGTCATGGGAGAGCTCCTAGTCGCCGATCCATTCGACCAGCGTGCTCTCGCCCATGCCGACGCCGACACAGAGAGTGGCCAGGCCATAGAACGGCCGGGGCATGTCGGCGGCCCGGCGTTTCATCTCGTGCATCAGGGTCACCAGGATGCGCGCGCCGGAGCACCCCGTCGGGTGGCCCAGCGCGATCGCGCCGCCGTTGACGTTGGTATTGTCGTGGCTGAGCCCCAGCCGGCGCATGCAGCCGATGGCCTGGGCGGCGAAGGCTTCGTTGAGTTCCACCAG
>JAYQGD010000463.1:0-2745 GCA_038140415.1 Rhodospirillaceae bacterium | reverse complement strand
CGTTGCCGAGCTGTCGCACCTGCAACAGCAAGGTTACACCTACATCAAGCCGTAATCGGCTCGACAGGTATCAAATAAAAAACGGCGCGTCCCTCGGGAGGCACCGTTTTTCTTTGCCTGAAACGAAACGTCTAGGATTTTCCGCCGTTCTTGGCCTTGTACCATTTGTCGAAGTTCTGGCGGACATAGGCTTTTTCCGCCACATACTGGTAAGCCGCCTTGACGATCGGCGGGTTTGCGTAGCCGGGAATGCGGAACACCGGAACGCCCAGATCATCAAGGAACACGGTCGTCGGCGTTGCGCGCACGAACATCTGCGCGGCGATTTCCTTTTCCGCCAAGATCTCGCCGTCGCTGGTCTTGAATTTGCGTTCGCCCCAAAGGTTCATCTGGATCACATTGAAATTGGTGGTCACCAGCTCGACAATATCGGGCTGCGAGAACACCTTTTCATGCATCTCCTTGCAGAAGTGACAGCCGAGCTGCTCCCACACCAACATAACCGCCTTTTTCGACTTGTGAGCAATCTCGCCGTCATTTTCCAGGTCAAATGTGGTTTCCGTGAACCAGGGATGATGGTGAAAGCCTTCAATCTTTTGCGGCTGCGGCGCGGCAAAAGCCGGCTGACCGGCGGCCAGCAACACGGCTCCGGCGCCCGCGCCCAAGAGGAAATCACGTCTGTTCTGCATGGAACACCTCGATCACGAATTTATGTCTGTAATGCACACACTGTGTATGTGATATTTGCATCTCAGACAATTTTAAAGCGTCATGGTTCACGGGGTATTGAATGCGCCGTGAGGAAAGCGAAGAGGCGAAGATGAGAGCATCTGCGGGAAAAACTTGGCGGCGCAGTATTCTGGGCACGGCCGCCGCCGCGCTTCTGTTGGCGGGGGCAGATGGCCATGCGCAGAGCACCCTCGGCGAGACGCCCAGCCGGGTCCAAGTGTGGAACAATTTCGTCAAGAACCTGGAAGCCGCTCACGAGTTCCTTTTCAAGACACACGGGCTGATCGAAGAGACCGGCACCGGCGGCTACATGCGCGATCCCGAATTTTACCGGGAACACAGCTACACCGATCCGAAATCCGGAAAACTGTTCAGCCGCATCCGCCGGGAAACCAAGAAACCCGGCAACATCCATTCGATCGAAATTATTTTCTATGATCAATCGGGCCGCGTCGCCGTCGATTATCTGGCGACATACCTGCCGATTTACCGGAACGCCCCGGTGCAGACCACCATCAGCCTGTTTGCCTACAATGACGGGCTGACCGCGTTCCGCCAGTTTGATGCGTCCGGCGATGTGATCTTCGAAAAATGCACCGGCACCCATGAGGGCGCCGCCGTTGAATTCGGCTATGACGATACCAGCCTGCCGCCGCCCGTCAGCAAAGTGCCCGCCGCAATCTATCAGGCCTGCGTCAAAGGTCTGCCGGCCCGCGCCGGCAAGTTTCTGCGCCCCACCCGGCTGTTGGACGGCTATGTGGAAACCGACGAGGCCAGCGCGCCGGTCAGCACGATGGAAGAGGCGCGGGGCGAGATCGACCGGCTGAACACGGAGATCGAGAAGAACCCCAAGAACGCCAGACTGTATCTGGAACGGGGCCGCATTCGGTTCCTCACCCGGGAACTGGAAGAAGCGGTGATGGATTTCGACCAAGCCCTAGAGCTGGATCCGGACCTGAACTCCGCCTATTTCGGCCGGAGCATGGCCAAGGGCCGGATGGGCCTGCTGGAGGACGGCATTGCCGATCTCACCCGCTATATCCACGCCAATCCGGAGAGCTCCCTCGCCTATACCAAGCGGGGCGTGCGCCATATCTGGAATAAGGATTTCGACCGCGCCCGCGCCGATCTGGAAACCGCCGTCCGCCTGGACGCCAATAACGCCGAGGCCCATGACGATCTGGGCGTCGTCCTGGCCCAATTGGGCGAGCACCGGAAAGCCATCGACCATTTCAAAAAGGCCAGGGCGATCGAGCCCGGCTATCAGAAGGTGCACCACAATCTGGCCATGGTGTACTACATGATCAATGATCCGAACCGGGCCCTGGCGTCGGTCAACGACTCCCTCCGGCTCGACGCCAACAACAAAAGCTCAATGCTGTTGAAAAGCGTGGTGCTGGAAAAACTGGGCCGTACCGCCGAGGCTAAGGCTCTCCGCGAGAAGGCAGAATTCCTGCCGGGCGGCAACTGGTCGGAACGCTCCGAACTTCGCTAAGATTTTCTCTTACTCCGGCGCGAGCAGCAGCCGGGTCATCAATCTGTCGACCGGCGCATAATCATCGGTGAGGATCACCGGCGTCTCCGACACCGCCTGCGCCAGCGCATCCAGCGGCCAACGCCGCCACTGCCGGGCGATCCCGCGCCGGGAGCCGAGCCGGCCGATCCGCGCCTCTTGCTGTGACGCCACCAAGATATAGGTCACCCGCTGGCCGGCGCCTTGCTGAGCGGCGGCCAATTCCGCCGCCTCCGCCCAAATCTCCACCGATGTGAAGTCCTGTTTCATGGTCGCCACCAGAGACGCCAGGAACGCCGGCTGGCCGCCGTGATCCACCACATTCACCACATAGAACCCGCCCCGCCTTAGCCGCGCCGCGATCTCGGCATGGAACTCTTGGGTCACCAGATGCGCGGGGATGGAAATATCCCGGAACGCATCGCCGAACACCACGTCGAACCGGGGCACACGCGGCAGAGACTGCAGCAACTGCCGGGCGTCCTCGTGCCGGATATCAAGCG
>JAYQGD010000462.1:0-2747 GCA_038140415.1 Rhodospirillaceae bacterium | reverse complement strand
GAGGCGCAGACCCTGGCCAACGCCTATCTCGCCATCGACGCCAACCACGAGATCGTGCCGGTGCTAAACAAGATCGATCTGCCGGCGGCCGAACCGGACCGGATCAAGGCGCAGATCGAAGAGGTCGTCGGGCTGGATACGTCCGACGCCGTTGAAATCTCCGCCAAGACCGGCAAGGGCGTCCCGGATGTGCTGGAAGCGTTGGTGGGACGCCTGCCGGCGCCCAAGGGCGACGCGGCAGCGCCGCTCAAGGCCATGCTGGTCGATTCCTGGTACGACCCCTATCTGGGCGTAATGATCCTGGTCCGTATCCGCGACGGACAGCTTAAAAAGGGCATGAAGGTCAAGTTCATGTCGTCGGGCGCCGCTTACCAGATCGACCAGGTCGGCATCTTCAAGCCGAAGATCACGCAGATTGAGGCGCTGACCCCGGGCGATGTCGGTTATTTCACCGCATCCATCAAGACGGTCGCGGAGACCCCGATCGGCGACACCATCACCGAAGAGAAACGCCCGGCCGCCGAACCGTTGCCCGGCTTTAAACCGTCGGTGCCGGTGGTTTTCTCCAGCCTGTTCCCCACCGACAATGCCGAGTTCGAGGATTTACGGGACAGTCTGGCCAAGCTGCGGCTGAACGACGCCAGCTTTCAGTACGAGGCGGAAACATCCGCCGCCCTCGGCTTCGGCTTTCGCTGCGGATTTCTCGGCCTGTTGCATCTGGAGATCGTCCAGGAACGCCTGGAGCGGGAATTTGATCTGGACCTGATCACCACCGCGCCCAGCGTGGTCTACAAAATTCATCTCTCCAACGGCGAGGAGATGGAGCTGCACAATCCGGCCGATATGCCGGAACCAACCGAGATCGACCATGTGGAGGAACCCTGGATCCGTGCGACTATCCTGGTGCCCGACGAACATCTGGGCGGCGTCCTGTCTCTCTGCACGGAGCGACGCGGCGAACAGATCGAGCTGACCTATGCCGGCAGCCGGGCCATGGTTGTCTACCGCCTGCCATTGAACGAAGTGGTGTTTGATTTCTATGACCGGCTGAAGTCCACCACCCGGGGTTATGCCAGTTTTGACTATCAGATGGACGGCTACCGGGAATCGCAATTGGTTAAAGTCTCCATCCTGGTGAATGCGGAACCAGTCGACGCCCTGGCCTTCATCGCCCACCGGTCACAGGCCGAGTTTCGGGGCCGGGCCATCTGCGAACGGCTTAAGGATTTGATCCCGCGCCAGCTGTTCAAGATCGCCGTACAGGCCGCCATCGGCGGTAAGATCATCGCGCGGGAAACCATCAGCGCGCTGCGCAAGGACGTGACCGCCAAATGCTACGGCGGCGACATCACCCGGAAGCGCAAGCTGTTGGAGAAGCAGAAAAAGGGCAAGAAGCGCATGCGCCAGTTCGGCCAGGTGGAAATTCCTCAGTCCGCTTTCCTGGCGGCTCTGCGCATGGGCGACGACTAGTCTTCTTTTTTCGGTGTATCGGAAACGTCCGGCGGCGTGATCTGATGGGCCACGGTCAGGTTAAACGGCTGCGATGTGTCGGGACCGTTCTCCCCGCCATGCTGCAGCACCTGAGCCACGAACAGATCATCCATATCCGAATCCACCTGGGCCAGGTCGGTCGGATCAAACTCCCCCATATCCTTGTATTTTGACGGTTCCCCCTCGCCGTAAAGCTCTGATTCCTCATCCGCCGCCGCCTGGATATCGTCATAGGTGGTGTAGGGCAACTCTTCTTCGTCGTCATCCTCAAAGACCGGGCGTTCCCGGTAGCGCCAGGCCAGCGCCAGTCCCGGTGCGCCGGCCAGAAACCAGCCGGGCAGCGCCATGACGGTCAGAAGCGTGGGATCCCAAAGGGCGGGGTGAAAACCGCCCCGCACTGCGCCGGCCAGCTCGACAAAAAAGGCGGGCACCAGGACCTCCATGACCCTGGCGACCCCCATAATGCCGTACTCTCCAGTGATGGCTTGAGCGGCGGTTTCCGCGGCCGCCAGAAAAAACGCGGCGACCAGGAGGAACCAGCCGGATGCTTTCCCAATTTGCATGCGCCCATCATATCAGCAGGTGTCCATCACACCTACTGGGAAGATCACGGATGACGGATTTTTCATGCCCGCCGGCAAACCCCGTCAAAATCGTTGCGGAGCCGGGGCGGGTCGGTTAATTTGCCCGCCCATTGCGGCGCCACGGCTTGTGAGTGCCCGTGTGACGGAGGGGTGGCCGAGCGGCTGAAGGCGCACGCTTGGAAAGCGTGTATACGTTAACGCGTATCGAGGGTTCGAATCCCTCTCCCTCCGCCATTTAACTAATAAATAACAATAAAAACAATATATTAGAAATTATTGTTATATTTACCCACAAAATCACCCACAAAATAAACGCCGGTTAGAAGTTGTGAAGGCTTCCTGGCTGGTAAATCACAACACCACTATATTGTGGGTCAATCTATCCTACCCAGATTCGGTATTGGCGGGTTTTCGTCGTGATGTAGGGGCTCCCAAAAAAGGGGGGGGCACAATTTTGGTCTAGGTATCTAGGTTAATTTTGCCATTTCCCTCGCGCGTGCGAGGCTTTCTTTTTGTGCCTCAAATTCTGGAACTCGTTCCAAGGTTTTGTTCTAGCAGTCTCACGTCTGTTTCAGAGAGAATAGCCGACCTCTAGTACATGTGCCGTACTGAGTCCACTAATGACCGATACTGTTGATAAAGTCTTTGTTGATTGAATTTTGAGATCGTGAT
>JAYQGD010000461.1:0-2650 GCA_038140415.1 Rhodospirillaceae bacterium | reverse complement strand
CCGTCCCTGCGGTAGGCGCGTCGGGGTTATGCCCTCGCTATCCGGGGCCGTTTTTGCGGTCAGGGATGGAGAATAACAAGAATGAAAACGCGCCTTTTGGACCAGTCGCCGTTTAGGACCGGCCTTTGACCCTGGGTCCATTTGTCCGCCAAACACAATCAAATCACCTGCGGTTTTGAACGGGCGTTCCTGCTCGCGCGAAGCCGTAAATTCCCTGCAGATGCCTGGCGTCTGCCGGCGGGCCGGTATGTATCAGCCGGCTATGACGGGGTGCTTGGGAGAAAGACATGGACGACGTGGCCACCAAGGAACAGGATTTCGGCGCCGACCCGCTGAAGACCAGGGAAACCGACCACTATCAGAAGGAATATGTCCAATCCTTCGTGGAGAAGTGGGACGAACTGATCGACTGGGAGGCGCGGGCGCAAAGCGAAGGCCGGTTCTTCATCGACATGCTGAAGGCGCGGGATAAAATCAAGGTCCTGGACGTGGCGACAGGCACCGGCTTTCATTCGGTACAGCTATTGAAAGCCGGCTTCGATGTTACGTCGTCCGACGGCAATGCGGAGATGCTGACAAAGGCGTTCGAAAACGCCCGAAAGCAAGGCTTGGTCCTGCGCACGACCCACGCCGATTGGCGCTGGCTCAACAAGGATATCCACGGCAAGTTCGACGCCATCATTTGCTTGGGCAATTCTTTTACGCACCTCCACGACGAGCGGGACCGACGCCGCGCCCTGGCGGAATTCTACGCGGCGCTAAAATGGGACGGCATTTTGATCCTGGATCAGCGTAATTACGACAGCATCCTGGACGACGGATTTTCCTCAAAGCACAAATACTATTACTGCGGCGACCAGGTGACCGCCGAGCCGGAGCATATGGACGAGGGCCTGGCCCGGTTTCGATATTCCTTCCCGGACGGGTCCGAGTTTCACCTCAACATGTTCCCCTTGCGTAAAGGCTATACCCGCCGCCTGATGGGGGAAATCGGTTTCCAACGCGTTCAGACTTACGGCGACTTCAAGGAGACGTTCGAGGAGAACGAGCCCGACTTCTTCGTCCATGTCGCCGAGAAGGAGTTCGTGGATGTCTAGCGCCCGCTCGGAAACCGTCGCCAAGGCGGAAGAATATTACGACTCGACGTCGGCGGACGAGTTCTACAAGAACGTCTGGGGTGGCGAGGATATCCATATCGGCCTCTACGCCACCGATAGTGAGGCCATCGCGCCGGCCAGCCACCGCACGGTGACGACCATGGCGGAACAGATCGACGGGTTGGGCTCTGAGACGCGGGTGATCGACCTGGGCGCCGGCTATGGCGGTTCCGCCCGGCATCTGGCCCAGGCCTACGGTTGTCATGTGGCATGTCTGAACTTGAGCGAGACCCAAAACAATCTGAACCGGGAAAAGAACGCCGCCGCCGGCCTCACCGATAAGATCGATGTGATCCATGGCAGCTTCGAGGACGTGCCGGCCGAAGATGGCAGCTATGATGTGGTTTGGTCCCAGGACGCAATCCTGCATTCCGGAGACCGGCCGAAGGTCATGGACGAAATCCACCGGGTCCTGAAACCCGGCGGCCAGGTGATCTTCACCGACCCCATGCAGGCGGACGACTGCCCCGACGGCGTGTTGCAGCCTATCCTCGACCGCATCCATCTGGAGACCCTCGGCTCCTTCGCCTTTTACCGGGCAGAGCTCACCGAACGCGGCTTCGAGGAAGTCTCCGTCCAACCGCTGGTGCATCAGCTCCGCGCCCATTATGCGCGGGTCGCCGAGGAACTCCGCGCCCGCTATGACGAGGCGGTCTCCTGGTCCGGCCAAGAGTACGTGGACAATATGCTGAAGGGCCTCGGCTACTGGGTCGACGGCGCCGACAACGGCTACCTCGCCTGGGGGATTATCCACTTTCGGAAGGCGGGGTAGACGGGCGCAAATGCCTGTACGCGGACCTGTTCCGCGCATGATCCGCACACCGATGTTGTTTCAACCACAGAGCTCACAGATAGCACAGAGTCCCCTTCGCTCCAAAACGCGTCATCCCCGACCGGCGAAGCCGTTGTCGGGGAACCATGCAACCCATGCCCATGGACCCCCGATACTTGGCCCCAGTTGACGCTGGTCCCAACTCGGGGGCGACGCACAAAATGAAGTTTCGCTGAAATACCAGCCATGTGCTCTCCGTGATCTCTTTTGACCCCTCCCTCCCTGATTCCTATTGATCGAAACTCCGTCCGGCCATAATCTTTTTTCTATCGGGGTGTCGCAGTCTCCCGGTCGTAACAGGCGGTGTGCTTGCCCAGGAACTGCCGGAACGCCTTTAAAAGGAATCTACAAGCATGTCCGACACACCAAAATCAGTGACCCAGGAACAATTTGCCGAGATCGCGGCCGGCGGCAAGGCCGTGATTATTGATGAGCGGCCCAAACCGGCCTACGACAAATCCGACCAGAAGATCCCCGGCACCGACTGGCGGAATTTTGAGCAGGCCGGCGAATGGGCTTCCGAGCTTCCGGACGGCGCAGAAGTGATCGTCTATTGCATTCACGGCCACGAAAAAAGCCAAGGCGCGGCCCTGGCGCTCACCGCCGCCGGTGTGGACGCCGCCTATTTGGAAGGCGGGTTTGAAGGATATATCGCCGCTGG
>JAYQGD010000460.1:0-2760 GCA_038140415.1 Rhodospirillaceae bacterium | reverse complement strand
GGATGAAGAACGGCGGCACAATGGGCATCCGCATTGATGTCACCGATCAAAAGAAATCGGACGAACGGTTCCATACGGTCATGGACAACGTCACCGTCGGCAATATCGTTATCACCGAGACCGGCACCATCGAATATATGAACTCGGCGGCCGAGAAAATTTTCGGCTGGGACGCCATGGAGCTGATCGGCCGCAACGTTAAGGTCCTCATGCCGGAGCCTGACAGGGGCCATCATGATTCCTACCTTCGGCATTTTCTGGAAGGGGATCGGGAACAAGCCGCCCTTAACCGAGAAGTCACCGGACTACGCAGGGACGGGACGACATTCTCCATTCATTTGGGCATCGGGGAGTTGAGCTATGGCGACAAGCGTTCATTCGTCGGCTCCGTCGTTGATTTGACCGAGACCGAAAACTTGCGGAACCAGCTTGTTCAGAGTCAAAAATTGGAAGCTATAGGCCAGCTTACCGGCGGCATTGCGCATGATTTCAACAACATTCTGGGCGGCGTGCTGGGCAACCTGGATATGGTCAGCACCGGTTTGGTCTCCGGCATCGAGAAAGCTGAGCGGATCGACAAGGCGATCGATCTGGTGCAACGCGGCGCCGATCTGACCCGCCAGCTTCTGGCGTTCTCGAGACGGCAATCCCTCGAAACTAAGGCCGTCGACCTGGAAGTGCTGGTCAACAGATTGCTGGACCTTATCGGCCGCACCTTGGGCGAGACAATTGAGGTGAGCGCCGAGTTTGAGCCGGATTTGTGGCAGGCGAGCACCGATCCCAATCAGCTTGAAAACGCGATACTGAATCTGGCGATTAACGCCCGGGACGCCATGCCGAACGGCGGGCGGTTAACGATCAATGCTGCCAATTACAGTTTGAAACGTCCCTGGCGCCGTCATCAGTTCGAACTAGCGGAGGGCGATTACCTAGCGCTGAGCATTACGGATTCAGGCGTCGGCATACCGCGTCAAATGATCGAGTCGGTGCTGGAGCCGTTCTTCACCACAAAGGATACGGGCGAGGGCAGTGGCCTGGGCCTCAGCATGGTCTATGGTTTCGCCAAGCAATCCGGCGGAGAAGTGACTATCGAGAGCGAGGAAGGAAAGGGCACTACGGTTACGCTGTACCTGCCGAAAGCAGAACCGGCCCTGGATGATATCGACACAACCGTCCAGTCTGACGTTGATTTGGAGGCAGGATACGATCCGGTCGCGCCGGTGGGCCATGGGGAGAAAGTTCTCCTGGTGGAGGACGATCCTAATGTCCGCGAAGTCACCGCGGTGATGCTGAAACATCTGGGCTTTAAGGTCATCGACGGCGGCGCGGGCAGCGATCTCGAATACTTGTTGGATCAGGACGCCAAGGATGCGGAGCTGCTGATTTCCGATGTGGTGTTGCCCAACGGTCTGAGCGGGCCGGAGGTTTGGCTAGCGGTCTCCGAGAAAAGCCCGAAAACCAAGGTATTATTTATCTCGGGATACGCGGAAGAGCAGCTGATGAAAAACGCCATCCTGGATCAGCATCATCCGGTTCTGTCCAAGCCCTTTAACCGCCGCCAGATCGGGGCGAAGATCCAACAGGTGCTGGCGGAGACGGAACCGGCCGCCGAATAGTGCTCGGCTGACTAGGCCAGTTTTTCCGGAAGCGGCGACTGGTTCTCGTGTTCCAACTGCAGCCGGGCCAGCACTTCCATCATTTCCAGCTTGGCGTCTTTGTAGTCCGGATCGTCGAATAGGTTATTCACCTCGTCCGGGTCGTTTTGCAGATCGAATAGTTCCGAATAATCCTCGCCGTGATAAATGGTCAGCCGCCACTTGTCGGTGACAGCGGTCCGGCAGCGCACCGGCTTGTCAAAGCCGAGGATGATCCGCTGGCCGCCTTCCTCCACTAGGATCGCGTCCCGGACCTTGTCCTGTTTGCCGGCAGCCACATTCAACAGGCTGTGACCCTGAATGCCGTTGTGGGGCTCCACGCCGGCGCGGTCCAGAATTGTCTGGGCGATATCCAGGGTGCTGCCCATGGCCGGTGTCGTGGCGACCGGGTTCGGGTTCTTCGGATCCACCCAGAGGAACGGCACGTGAATAATATTGTCGATATGGATCGGGCCTTTGAAGGCCAGACCGTGTGCCGCCTGAAAGTCGCCATGGTCGGAGGTAAAGATCACCACCGTGTCTTCGGTCAGGCCGAGCTCATCCAGCTTGGCGATAATCTCGCCGATCTTGTCGTCGATCATGGCGATCATGCCGTAGGTGAGCGCGATGGATTCCTTGGCTTCCTGTTCGGACATGGCCGCCAGTTCCGGCCCCCAGCGCTGTTTCACGCCCGGGCCCCGTTTGCCATAGACCCAGCGGGCGAGGGAATAGCTGGGCAATCCGTCCTTGGGGAAGGTGGCCGGCAGGCGCATCTCCGCCGGATCAAACATGTCCCAGTACTTACCGGGCGGGGTGAACGGGTGATGCGGATCGGGGAAGGAGGAAAAGATAAAAAACGGCTCGTCCGACCCGCTGGCGGCATAGTTTTCCAGATAAGCCTTCGTGCGCTCTGCGACATAGGACGTTGAATAGAGCTCCTCCGGTACGACGGTGCGATAAGCTTGAGGCGCGGTGTAGCCGCTTTCCAGCGCGTTCTTCGGGCCGCGCTTGGATTCAATATCCGGGTCCCGCTCCAACTGCCAGCGGAGATGATGTCCAGTGGTGACGTCGGCATGGTCGTTGGCGAACTCCACATGGTCGAAGCCGTAGAACGGCGTCTCCACCT
>JAYQGD010000459.1:0-2766 GCA_038140415.1 Rhodospirillaceae bacterium | reverse complement strand
GCATCTGCCTGGCCATGGAGCTGGGCTGGCGCGGCACCGAATGCCTGCTGGTCAACGAGCGCCCCGATACGGCGACCCATCCAAAGGGCAGCACGATCAATCCCCGGACCATGGAGCATATGCGCCGGATGGGGTGCGCGCCGGCAATCCGGGAGCTTGGCCTGCCGCCGGATCATGTCACCGACAGTACTTATGTGACGCGCCTCGCCGAGTGGGAATTGGGCCGGCTGAAAATGCCGACGCCAAGGGAGAAGATCGAGAACCCCGGGCCCTGGGGGCCGACAGCCCTGACACCCGAACCCATCCACCGGGTCAATCAGTTCTATTTTGAATCCGTGATGCGCAAGCATGCGGAATCGTTCCCGACGACGGATATCCGCTACGCCTGGCGGCTGATCGACTTCGAGGACAAGGGCGATCATGTCGAGGCCGAGGTGGAGGAGATCGCCACGGGGGAGCGGAGGCAAGTCATTGCCGACTATCTGATCGGCTGTGACGGCGGGCAGGGCAATGTGCGCCGGAAGCTCGGTTTTTCATACGAAGGGCGCAGCAGTTCCGGCGACCGGTTTTATGACGGCACCATGTTGTCTATCTATGTGCGCGCGCCGGAAATCTTCGACGTCATCAACATGCCCATCGCCTGGCACTATTGGACCATCAATCCCAAGGGCCGGGTGGATTTCATCACCCTGGACGGGAAGGGGGAATACGTCCTGCTGGCCGAGGTGGAGCCTGGCCTGAAGCTCGAAGAGATCGACATGGATGAGATCGTGCGCAACGCCATCGGTGCGGAAACCCCGTTCGAGGTGGTCTCCGTGCAGGAATGGATGGCCGGTCTGGCGCTGGTTACCGATCACTACCAAAAGGGCCGGGTGCTGCTGGCGGGCGACTCCGTGCATCTGTTCACGCCGTCGGGCGGGTTCGGCTTTAACACCGGCATCGATGACGTGGCCAATATGGGCTGGAAGCTGACGGCGGTTCTGGACGGCTGGGCGCCGCCGAGCCTGATGGAAACCTATGAAAGCGAACGCCGGCCCATCGGCATCAGGAATACCTCGGCCTCCGGCGACTATGCCGACAAAATCGGCCGGCTGTCTTTTCCCGACTATGTGGATGAAGACAGCGAGCGCGGCGCGGAAGCCCGGGCGGCGTTGGAAGCGGAGCTGCTGACCTTCAAGGAAGAGTTTGCGAGCCTGGGCGTGATCCTGGGCGCGCGCTATGACGGCTCGCCGTTGATTGTTTCCGACGGCACCACACCGCCGCCCGACGACCGGGCGGTCTATACGCCGAGCGCGTGTCCCGGCGGCCGCGCGCCCCACTATTGGATCAACGATAAAGAGTCCCTCTACGACTATCTGGGGCCGGGGTTCACCCTGCTGCGGATGGGCGATGACGCGCCCGCCTCGGACGATTGGACCGCCGCCGCGCAAGGCCTGGGCATTCCCTTCACCGTGGTGTCCGTGGCGGAAGCGGGCATCCGCGAACTGTATGACGCGCCGTTGGCTCTCATCCGGCCGGATCATCACGTCGCCTGGCGCGGCGGGGCCGGCGATCCGGCCTCTATCCTTCGCCAAGCAGTGGGCTTTACCATTTAGGCAACAAAAAAGGGCGCCGGATGACCCAGCGCCCTTTTCCGTTAAATGAGGTGGTGGCTTAGTTGGCCGCCTTCATTTTGGCCACGATGGCTTTCGCATCGATGCCGCCTTTGGCGGTCTCGGCGATGATTTCCTCACCGGCCTTCATCAGGAGGGCTGTGCCCTTCTGAATTTCGGCGTCGGAGAATTTGAACAGTTCGTGGTTCTTGGAGGTACGGACCAGGTTGAAACCGTCGCCGCTTTCCTTGTCATAGACGGCGGAGCCGACTTCGCTGTGCTTCGGTCCGGTCGTCTTGTTGATGATGTCCTTATGGTGGGCCGTCAGACCGTTATAGGAGTCCTTGTTCATCACCAGGAACATCGGCGACGTGCCCCAGGGCAGACCATCGGTGAAGTACTTGGTCACCTCGATCAGCTTGAAGCCGGTCAGCGTGGTGGTGGAGGTCAGGACGCCGTCCAGCAGGCCACGCGCCATGGCGTTGTACACCTTGGTGATCGGCATCGGTACGGGGATCGCGCCCAGCGCCTGGATGGTCTTGGCTTGCGCCTGAGACGGGGTCCGGATCTTCATGCCTTTCAGATCGGCGATTGTCTTGATCGGCTTGTTCTTGGTCATGATGACCGGCTTGTCGACCGACCACATGAACAGCAGTTTGACGTCGCCATATTCCTTTTCCAGGTGGCCTTCATAGGCAGCCCAAAGCGCGCGGGTTGCTTCCACGCCGTTCTTGGCGATGCCCGGCAGTTCGATGAGCGTGGTCGCCCGGAACTGGCTGGATGTATAACCCTGCAGACCGAAGGTCATATCGGCCACGCGGTCAACGGCGCGCTTGTACTGACGGGCGCCGCCTTTACCCAGCTTGCCGCCGACAAACATTTTGATCTGCAGCGTGCCGCCGGACATTTGGTCCACTTTCTTCACCCAGGGGGTAAAAAAGGCGCGGTTCATGGCGTGTTTCGGGCCGGTGAAGGAGGCCAGCTTCAATTCCACCGCGTTGGCGGTGGTCGCCGTGCCCAGACCGGTTGCGCTGACCACGCCCAAGGCGAGAGCGGACAGAGCCGTTGTTTTGACAATTGAATTCATGCTGTCTCTTATAAACAACTACGAGACCACCAGAAAAACGCTAATAACGGAATCACTCATAGGCGTGAAAAAATTGGAGGGGTGGGG
>JAYQGD010000458.1:0-2766 GCA_038140415.1 Rhodospirillaceae bacterium | reverse complement strand
ATACGCCGGCGCTGCACCCCGTGGTTCGCACACATCCGGAAACCGGGCAGAAAGGCCTGTTCGTTAACGAATCCATGACAAGCTTCATCAAGGACATGGACCGGCGGGAAAGCCGTTTCCTGTTGAACTATCTATTCGATCATCTGAGGACGCCGGAATTCCAATACCGCCACAAATGGCGGACCAATGATCTTGCGATCTGGGACAACCGGGTGAGCCTGCACTACGCCCTGTTCGACTATACCGCACACCGGCTCATGCACCGGGTGATCATCGCCGGAACCAAGCCTTACTAAGCCGGCATATTTACAGACTAGGAGCGCGCCATGGCGCATATCGCTGATCTCATCAGGGCGCGCTTCGGCCTGCCGTCGGACCTAGGCCCGGACTGGCAGGAAGAAGGTGGCATCGCCGATATCCTTAGCCGGAAGAGTTACCGCCGCTATCTGAGCCGGGATGTGCCGGAGAGTTTGCGCTCCACGCTCCTGGCCTGCGCTCAATCGGCCTCGGCCAAATCCGATCTTCAGCAGTATTCCATTATTGATGTGCGGGATCAGAGAATCAAAGACCGGTTGTCGGAAATTTCCGGCATGGCGTTCCTGGCCAAGGCGCCGGTGGTGCTGATCTTCTGCGGTGATCTTCGCCGGGCGAAACGAATCACCGAACTCCGCGGCAAGACATATGCCCAGAATAACGCGGATAGTTTCATGAACGCGGCAGTGGATGCGGCACTCGCCATGCAGACCTATATGTTGGCGGCCGAGTCTCAGGGGCTTGGATGCTGCGGGGTGAGTCAAATACGGCGGAATATGGATGCGACGTGCGAGCTGTTGAACATTCCGGAAGGGGTGTATCCCATTTGCGGGCTGACCGCCGGCTGGCCGGACGAACAGCGCGATGTCACCCTGCGCCTGCCGCCGGCGGCCGTGGTGCATCGGGACGGCTATTCCGATGACGCGTTCGAGGAAAACATTGACGGATATGACCAGCGCCGCCACGCGATCCGGCCGATCATGCCGGAAAATTATCTGCAGACGGAGGATTATCCGCTGCCGGAATTCTACGGCTGGTCGGAGCAAGTTTCACGGCGGCTGTGCAAGGCCGGCGACTTGTCGGCGATGGGCGCGTTTTTGAAGCGCCATGGATTTGATTTGAGTTAACGGCAGTTGGGCGTATGGGGAACAGCATGAAATTTGGCGTATTTGATCACCTGGATTACGGCGGGGCCGCCACGCCGGGGGAGTTCTATGAGAACCGCCTTAAAATAGGGGAACTCTGCGAGCAGGTGGGCATCTACGCCTATCATATGGCGGAACACCATGCCACGCCGCTTGGCATGGCGCCGTCGCCGAACGTATTTCTTTCTGCGTTGGCGCAGCGGACGACCCGGCTGCGCTTTGGTGCCGTCGTCTACTGCCTGCCCCTCTATCACCCTATCCGGCTGTTGGAAGAAATTTGCATGCTCGATCAGATGAGTGGCGGGCGGCTGGAAATGGGTCTTGGTAAAGGCATCTCGCCCATTGAGCACGGCTATTATGGTTTGGACTATGACCAAGCGCCGGCCATGTACCGGGAAGCTTTGGAGCTGATCACCGAAGGGATGAAGGGCGGCGTTCTCAATTTCAAGGGCGAGTACTTTCAGGTCGAGGACATGCCGATTAATTGCATGCCCGTCCAGATGCCCCATCCGCCGATGTGGTACGGGGTGGTCAACCCGGCCAGCGCGCTGTGGCCGGCGGAGAACAATGTGAACGTGGTGACTAACTTGCCGGTCGGGGCGGCCAATGAGGTGGCCGAGGCCTTTTTCGGCAAGTGGCGCGAGATGCATGCGGATGGTGATCCGGAGCCCTTGATGGGCATGACCCGCTATATGGTCATCGCTGAAACGGATGAGGCGGCGCTGAAAACCGCACGTCGGGCTTATCCGGTTTGGCGGAAAAGCTTTTTCACCTTGTGGGACCGCTACGGCAAGGGGCCTATCGGCGTCAACTATGCGGAGACGTTCGACGGCATGGTTGAGACGGGGCAGGGCATCGCCGGTACGCCGGAACGGGTCAGCGACGAAATCCAACGGCAATATGAGGAAGCGGGGATCAACTACTTCCTCTGCCGGTTTGCTTTCGGCGACCAGACCCTGGATGAACTCCGCCGCACGGTCGAGTTGTTCGGGGAAAAGGTGATCGGGGAGTTATAGGATCACCCCGGTTTAATTGCGTCGCCCCCACCCGCGTTGTCCGGCAGCGCGGGACTCCGCACCCTCCCCCGTGAAGGGGGAGAGCAGTAGAGCTGCGATCTTGCATTTGGGATTGCCTTCCCCCCTCGCGGGGGGAGGTGGCCCGCAGGGCCGGATGGGGGGTTAGTATCTATAAAACGCCGCCGGGGTGTCCGTCATGATCTTCTGGCGCATGGCGTCGTCTTCCACCCATTCGGCGAAGGCGTCGGCCAAGTCCCCGTCGTTCGGATTGACCTCATACTTATTCGGGTGCGGCCAGTCGGTCCCCCACATGACTCGGTCCGGCGCCGCATCAATCAGCGCGCGGGCCATGGGCAGCACGTCGTCATAGGGCGGCAGATCTGTCTCGCTGACCCGGTTGGCCCCGGAGATTTTGATCCAGGTGTTGCCGTCCTTCATCAACTCCAACAGCGCCTGGAAGCCCGGCGCGTCGATGCCGGCGGTGGCCGGTTGATAAGCGAAGTGGCCGATGGACATCGGGATTTTGGTCTTCTTGAAGACCGGCATCAGATCGACAATGTCTTTGGCCGGGA
>JAYQGD010000457.1:0-2768 GCA_038140415.1 Rhodospirillaceae bacterium | reverse complement strand
CTGTCCGGCACACCGAGCCCCATCAGGATCAGCTCGCCCATCTGCAGGCTGGCCTCGGTCGCTTCCGGCACCACGTGGGTGGCCCCCTGTTCAATCAGCTTGGCGGCGTGTTTGACATTATGGGCTCTGGCGTAAATTGCAAGGTCGGGCCAGTGCGCCCGCGCGGTGGTCACCACCCTTTCGGCGACGGCCGGATCGTCGGTCGTGACAACCAGGGCGGCGGCGGTCTCCGCGCCCAGTTTTTCAAGCATATCAATGCGGCTGGCGTTGCCCACATAGACGCAGGCCCCTTGGCTGCGGAAGTCGCTGACCAGGGCCGGGCGGTAGTCCAGGCCGATATGCGGCATGCCGCGTTCATCGAGGATGGAGCCGATCATCTGCCCGACCCGGCCATAGCCGGCGATGATCACATGGCCGTTGATGTCGGCGGGGATGTCCGGCTCGTCTTCGGTGTAGTCGGGGTCTGCCGCTTCCATCATGTTGGCTATCCGGCGGGCGGCCAAGGCGACAAATGGCGTCGCGTACATGGTGAGGCCTGTGACAATCAGCATGAACTGCGCCGTCGGAACGGGGATCAGGCTAAGGCTTGCGCCCAGGCTGACCACCAGGAAGGCGAACTCACCGCCCTGGCCCAACAGCAGTGCGCTTTCCAGCGCCGTCGGCTTGCGTTCGCCGAACAGCCGGACCAACAGATAAATCACCGCGCCTTTGATCATGAACAGGCCGAGGACCGAGGCGAACAGCCACACCGGCCGGGCCGCCACCTGTCCCAAATCGATGGACATGCCGATAAACATGAAGAAAAGGCCGAGCAGCAGACCCTTGAACGGCTCGATATCGACCTCGATCTCGTGGCGGTATTCGGTTTCCGCCAACAGAAGTCCTGCCAGGAACGCGCCCAGGCTCATGGACAGCCCGGCCATCTCCGAGGCGTATCCGGTGGCGATGATGACCAGCAGAACCAGTGCTAGGAACATCTCCCGGCTGGCGACGCTGCCGATCAGCCGGAACAAGGGCCGGACGACCACCCGCCCGATGATCAGGATGATGGCGATGGCGGCAATGGCTTTGCCGAGCGCTAGCACCAACGGCAGGCCGACCGAGCCGCCGGCATTGGCCCCGAACGCGCCGACCATGAACAGGATCGGCAATACGGCCAGGTCTTGGAATAGCAGGATGGAGAAACTGGTTTGTCCGGCCGTCGTGCCGAGCCGCCGGTTTTCCGTCAACAGCTGCATGACGATGGCGGTGGAGGAAAGCGCAAACCCTGCCCCCAAGATCAGCGCCGCCGGCAGGGTGTTGTGAAACAGCGATGCAATAAAGGCGATCAGCCCGCCGGTGATCAGCACCTGCGCCCCGCCCAGGCCGAACACCGTCCGCCTGAGCGACCAAAGCCGGGCGAAGGACAGTTCGAGGCCGATCATGAACAGCAGAAACACGATTCCCAATTCGCCCAGAGTGTGCACGGCGTCCATACTGTTGACCGTCAGATTTCCGATCCAGGGGACGCTCTCGGCCAGGCGCGCGGCGCCGTGCGGGCCGATCACGATCCCGACCGTCAGATAGCCCAAAACCGGGCTGATATTCAGCTTGCGCACCAGTGGGACCACGATCCCGGCGGCCACCAGGAAGATGACGATCTCGCGCAATGTCAGTGTTTCTGTGGGCATGGGGCTGGCTGTGTTTGGACGGATTGTTGGGCTTTGTCTGACTTTAATCCATCCGCCGGGCGTTGATAAGCTCACAGAGTAGGCAGCCGCCCAAAAAAGCCGTTTTCTTGGGCTGGTCAATTTGCGAGAATGCCGCCTATGAACGCCCGGCCACATCCCAGCGCCGGCCATCAAAAATAAATATCCCGAGACATAAATCCGGGGGGAAGGGCTGAAAACCATGACCGATCGTATTGAAAAAAGCGGCCTGCAGGTCGCGACCGTGTTGGCGGATTTCCTGGCGAATGAACTGGCGCCGGGCACCGGTATAGACCCGGATGACTTCTGGGCCAAGTTTGCCGAGATCGCCGGCGAGATGGCGCCGTTGAACAAGGCGCTGCTGGCCCATCGGGAAGCCTTGCAGAAAACCATCGACGCCTGGCATCTGGAACGTAAGGGTCAGGAGCATGATGCTGCGGCCTATAAGGAGTTTCTGACCGACATCGGATATCTGGTGCCGGAAGGCGGCGACTTCCAGGTCGCCACCGACAAAGTCGACCCGGAGATCGCGACCGTGGCAGGCCCACAACTTGTCGTGCCGGTCAGTAACGCCCGGTTTGCGCTCAACGCCGCCAACGCCCGCTGGGGCAGCCTGTACGATGCGCTCTACGGCACCGACGTGATCGATGAAGACGGCGGTAAGGAACGCTCCGGCGGGTACAATGAAACCCGGGGCGCGGCGGTGATCGCCTATGCCGCCAAGGTGCTGGACGACGCGGCGCCTCTGGCCGGCGGCAGTCACGCCGATGCTTCCGGCTATAGCGTGGCCGACGGTAAGCTGGTGGCCGGTGATACAGGCCTTGCCGATCCGGCGCAGTTTGCCGGCTACAACGGCGATGCGGCCAATCCGACGTCGATCCTGCTGCAGCACAACGGCCTGCACATCGAAATTCAGATCGACCGGGATCACGCCATCGGCAAGTCGAGCCCGGCGGGGGTCAAGGACGTGGTCATGGAATCCGCCATCACCACCATCCAGGACTTCGAAGACTCCATCGCCGCTGTCGACGCCGACGACAAGGTGGTCGTCTATCGCAATATCATGGGCCTGTTTAAGGG
>JAYQGD010000456.1:0-2768 GCA_038140415.1 Rhodospirillaceae bacterium | reverse complement strand
CTTCCAGCGGATCAGGAAGAACGTGGCTTCGGCCTTGCGGATATGGTCGTTCAGATTGCGGTAGCGGGTCGCCTGGCGCACCTGCTTGCGGAGGCTCTGCATCTGCGCCTTCAGGGTGACCATGACATCGTCCAGCCGCTCCAGGTTGGTCTCGGCACCGCGTAGCCGCAGTTCGGCTTCGTGACGGCGGGAATGCAGCCCGGTGATACCTGCCGCTTCTTCCAAAAGCTTCCGCCGGTCTGTCGGCTTGGCGGAGACCACTTCCCCGATCTTGCCTTGGCTGACCAGCGCCGTGGACCGCGCACCGGAAGCCTGATCGGCAAAAAGCAGATGAACATCGCGGGCACGCACTTCCTTGGCGTTGACTTTATATGTTGAGCCTTTCTCCCGCTCGATCTTGCGGCTGACTTCCAAATCGTCGAAATCATTGAACTGGGCGGGCGCCGTGCGGTCGGCATTGTCGAGGGCCAGAACCACCTCGGCCACGTTGCGGGACGGGCGGTTGGCGGTGCCCGAGAAAATGACGTCGTCCATCTCGCCGCCGCGCATCTGCTTGGCTGAAGTTTCGCCCATCACCCATTTGAGGGCTTCCACCAGATTGGATTTGCCGCAGCCGTTGGGGCCCACGACCCCGCTGACGCCGGGCTGGATTTCCAACTCGGTCGGATCGACGAACGACTTAAATCCGCTCAGTCTGAGCTTCGTAAATTGCACGGGCTTTCACGGCCCCCTACTTATTGTCACACCACGTCAGGCGGCACATTCGCGCCGCCCGCTTATTTTATTTCTTCACCTTCGCCAGCGCCGCGTCCATTACCTTGCGCGCCTCATCGTCCGACATTTCCGAGCTGATCTTTTCACCATTGAGGATCAGTGTCGGCGTGCCGCTGACTTTGTGTTTGGCAATACCTTCTTCTCGCGACGCCACGATCTTTTTCAACAAGGTTTCGTTGGAGACGCAGGCGTTAAAAGTCGCCGGGCTGATTTGGGCGAACCGGGCCAGATTGCCCAGCGCCTGTGTCTGATTTTGCGCCTTGAGCCAGGTGGACTGGGTCTTGAAAACGATCTCCACAACCCCGAAATAGCGCTCCGCCGGTACACAGCGAGCCATCATCATGGCGGCCAGATCCGTGTTGTTCAGAGGGAAATCCCGGTAAATGAGTTTCAGCTTCCCGGTCTCGATGTATTCCTTTTTGAGGACCTGATAGGGGCCGTTGTGAAATTCGGCGCAGTGCGGGCAGGTCATGGAGGCGTATTCGATCAGGGTCAGGGGCGCGTCCTTGTTGCCCAAGACCCGCTCAGCCGTCATCTCTGCTTCCGGCGGCAGGGTTTGCGCGCGCAAAGGCCCGGCGGACAGGGCGGCCACCGCGACAAATCCCAGGATCGCCGCCAATTTAACTAAATGTTTGGGCAAGAAAACCTCCATACCACAACATGTTGACGAATATAAATGCCTCTGTGCAAGCCGACAAGCGTCGAAAAGAGGCATCCACGGCTAAAATTGGGGATAAGTCTGCAAATTCCAGGGCCTTTCTCCCCATGACAATCGGTTGAGCTTAGTCTGGAGGCGGATCGTGGCGATTGTGAGGCCGAATTTAGCGCTACCGGAGGCGAATCACCCGGTTAAATGCACATTCTTACCGTGTCTGGTGGAGGGACGTCCGGCGGGCTATGCTTCGGCCAATTATTCAGGAGGTCTCTGTGCAGTTTGGTATGCAGTTCTTTCCGGACACCCCGGAAAACCTTAAGTCGCCGACGGACTATTACGCCGATGCGATCCGGCTGATCTCGCTCTGCGATCAGTACGGCTATTCCCACGTTCGAACGGTTGAGCATTATTTTCACCACTGGGGCGGCAACAGCCCGAACCCGATTATTTTCCTGACCATGGCGTCCCAGCACACCAAGACCGCGCGGATGGTTACCGGCGCGGTGCTGCCGGCCTTTAATCATCCGCTCAAACTGGCCTCCGATCTGGCGATGCTCGACGGCATTTGCGGCGGGCGGCTGGATATCGGCTTCGCCCGCGCCTTCCTGCCGCAGGAGTTTCGCCACTTCGGCGTCGATATCGACGAGAGTGTTGAGCGCTTCGAGGAAGGGATCGCCCAGGTGCAGAAGTTGATGGAGGAAGAAAACGTCACCGCGCTGGGCAAGTTCCACAGCTTTTCCGATGTGACCACCTATCCCCGGCCCACCCAGCGGCCCCGGCCGAACTTTTATGTGGCCGCCGTCGGCACGCCCGCCTCGTTTGAGCGCGCCGGCAAGATGGGCCATTGGATCATGGCGATCCCCGGCGTGGGCTCCGACCCGATCGCGCTGATGGACGGCTATCGCAATGCCTGGAAAGAGGCCGGGCATCCCGGCAAGCCCCGGATCATGATGGCGGTCTTTATGTATTGCCACGAAGACGGCGCGGAAGCGTTTCGCATCGCCAAGCCGCGGGTCGAGGGGCATTTCGCCGCCATCGTCGACGCCATGTCCGAATACAAGGACGGCACGCCATCGGCGGCCTATCAAAATTATGACAAGCTGCGTGACAAAATCGCTCAGCAGACACTTGAGGATCAGCTTGAAAGCCACGCCGCTTTTGTCGGCACGCCGGCGGAGATCATTGAACAATTGGAAGCTTTCAACGAGGCGGCGGGCGGCGTCGATGAATTGTCGCTGCAGGTGAATTTCGACAATATGGATGTGGAAACGGCGGAAGCCTCGGTCCGGCTGTTCGGGGAGAAGGTGATCCCCCATTTCAACCAGGGCGGCGCTTAAGG
>JAYQGD010000455.1:0-2769 GCA_038140415.1 Rhodospirillaceae bacterium | reverse complement strand
CCCCTGAATCTACCGCCTTTTATGACGAGTCAACGACCCGGCGGCTGGGACTAGCTTTGCACGCCCGGACAATACGCCGCACCCCGGATCGGGCCCTGCTGGTCATCCTGGACCAACACCGCACAGCCTTCGCCCGGTTTGAGGGTGACGCAGTCCGTGGTCAGGGCGTTCACGTCGCCGGCCCAGCCTGCCACCCGTTTAATGTCCGTGACGATATGGTGGTTGGTCAGGGTCTTGCCCTTGTTCTCACCGGCGCGCACCCGGGTGGTGACCGCCTTGGTAAAACGCACCAACCAGATCGCCGCCGGTTTTTCGGTTTTGCCCGACAGGGTGATGGACAGCATGCCGTCGGCTTGGTTCGCCACCGCAACGTTCACTGTGCGATGGTTGGCCTGATTGGCCTTCTGCATCGCGCGGCTCACTTTGTGTTCGTTGGAGCCGACCGTGAAGTCCTGCCCGTCGATGACCATTTGCGGCGTATAGGACTGGCCGCGCGGCAGATTGCCGGCGTAGACCCGCTGGCGCGCGGTAAAGGCCGGGCTGGAATGCACGTCCTTCCATTTACCTGCGGCGCCGTAGACCAGGTCATCCCAGTAGTCTACGTGATATTCCAAGGCGAGAACGTCCGGCCTTTTCGCCAGCTCACCGAGATATTGCTCCGCCGGCGGGCAGGAATAGCAGCTTTGCGAGGTAAACAGTTCCACCACGGTGGGCCCGGTCGCGGATTGCGCGTGGGCGGTGGCGGACAATGTGGCGCCGAGCAGAAGACCGGCAGAGATGAGCTTTTTCATGGCGATACAGTACCTCCTCATGAGAATTCCGAGCGAGTCACGTTCGGGTGAGGGGACAGGATAATATCCTTAAAGCCTCACCTCTCTACGCCATAAATGATCGGGGACGGGAATTATTCCCGGTCTCAGCCCTCGCCGCCTTCGTCGATCCAGCCTTCCCATTCCCGCCGGGGAGAGGTGTAGCCGGTTTTCACCCGGCCGGCGCGGCGCATGGCGGCCATGGCTTCCTTGTTGGAAATCAGCACCCTGGTTTTGTGAAAGGCGACGGCGTCGCCATTGGACAGCGCCATGAGGATCGCCAAGGCGGTTTCATTGTTGCGGGCCTCGTAGGTAAAGACCACGTCGGTGTCGCCGAACACCCAGTAAAAATCCCGCAATCTACCGCCATGAGCCTCAATCACTTTGGCTACCGCGTCGGGCCGGTCAGACGGCCGGTTGGTCATCAGCCCCAATGTTTCCTCGGTAAATTTGGCTTCCGTCATGAACAACGGCATAGCAGGCCCCCTGGTTTCACTAAGTTTTTCTGTAAAACATTATACTCACTTTTTGCGGGCTGGCGAGCCATGCTCTGCAGATTTATGTAGAAACCCTGTTTCTTCCCATATTTTGTGGGCCTGATCGATATTTACCTAGATTTGGGGGGTGGCCGGGCCTATAGTGCCGGCGGGAGAGAAAAACGCGACCTGGGCGCACAAGGGGGTAACCCCGTCAGAGGACAGAAGCATAAATGCGCCCTCTCCGATCGTGGCTGTTTGCGATAGTGATGCTGAGTTTCGGGCTGTCGGCCTGCACCAGCGGCCCCAACGGAGAAACCGGCGGGCCTGATTTGTCATGGCTGATGGGCGGGGCTGAGCCGGTTCGCCAAGCCGACACGACGGCCAAACCGGAAGAGACCCCCGGCGGCATCAGCGACGTGCCGGTCATCGGCCCGATCCTGACGGCGCTCTTCACGCCAAATGCCGGCCTACCCGAAGACGAGGAAATCCCGGTCGAGGAACAAACCGGACCGGGCCCGGTCGTCGAAGTGGCCGATCCGGATGATGAAGACCGGACACCGCCCAAGGTCAATGTCCACTTCGCGCCTAATGACCGGCTACGGGTGCACGGCGCGGTCATGAAAATCCGGGGACAAGTGACCGATGAGAGCGAGGTCGTGCAAGTTACCGTGAACGGCCGGCCGGTGCGCCTCAATAACCGGTCATTCTCAGTGTCGATGGACACGCCGTACGTCTACCAACAGGTCGAGATCGCCGCCATTGACCGCCGGGGCAATGTCACCCGAAAGTGGATCGATGTAGAGAGACAAGAGGACCAGGTAGCGGACGGGCGGGTGCCGATCAACCGGGACCAAATCAAGCCCGGACGGTTTGAGCGCAAGAAATTTGTCCCGCGCCCTGATTCTGATGACCCGCGACATAAGATGCGCCGGCCCGGCGTCTATATGGTGCTGCTGCCCGGCACGCCCGGCATGCACATCGTCCCCATGCCGTCGCTGAAGGAATGCCGCCAAGCGGTCGAGTTCTCTTTGCGGGCGTCCTGTACGGTCAAGACCGCGTCCAACCGGCGCTCGGTCTTGCGCTAAAAACATCCGCCTGAATTTTGATAAAACGCTGCGTGACGAAGCCCGGCGGCGTTGATACATAAATATCATCATCCGCATATAAGAGGGCGCGCACATGGAAAAGTTCGGAATGGGCCAGCCGGTCCGGCGGGAAGAAGACCCCCGCCTGTTAAAGGGCAACGGCACCTATATCAATGATCGCAATTTACCGGGTCAGGCCTATGCTTTCATCCTGCGCTCGTCCTATGCCCATGCCGAGATCGTCAAGCTGGACACAAGCGCCGCTGCGGCTGCCCCCGGCGTGCTCGGCATTTTCACCAGCGAGGATGTGCAGGCGGACGGGCTCGGCACGCCCGGTTTCCCGCCGCCGGTGCGCAAACGGAAGAAACCCAATGGCGACGATGCGTTCCTGCCGCC
>JAYQGD010000454.1:0-2776 GCA_038140415.1 Rhodospirillaceae bacterium | reverse complement strand
CTCCAGGGGTGCGTTATTCACTGATAAATATATATTTCTGAATTCGCTAAATTCAATTCACCATGAATCTTAAATGCCTTGATTTAGCAAGTCCTTCTTAGAAATTTACTCAATTGGCTGCAGATAGTTGTTCCAATTCTTCTTCCGCCGCTAGCCACTCCTGTTCGGCAGTTTCCCTTTGGCGGCGCAGCTCCCCCAATTCCTTCTGAAGGCTGGTGAAACCATTTGAGTCACTTTCGTACAGTTTGGGATCAGCCAACTGTTCCTCGATTTTTTCGATTTTTTCTGAGAGTTTTTGAACCGAGGTTTCGGCCGCCATAACACGCTTTTTAACGGGTGCGAGTTCTTTTCGCGCCGCGGCGCGTTGTCTTCGCAAGTCCTTCTTATTGTCCGTCAGGCCCTCCGATTTTGCTGACTGGCTAGGACGTTTGGCTTTGCGGGATTCGAGCAGCCTCGTCTCGTAGTCATCCAAATCCCCGTCAAATTCCTCACAGGTGCCATTTTCGACGATCCACAACCTATCTGCCACAAGGCCTATAAGATGGGGGTCATGGCTAACCAGAACGACAGCGCCCTCGTAGTCACTCAACGCTTCGACCAAAGATTCCCGCGAGTCGACGTCGAGATGGTTGGTCGGCTCGTCCAGCAGAAGTATATGCGGTTTCTCGGTGCTCATAAGGGCAAACAAGAGCCGGGTCTTTTCACCACCTGAGAGGTTTTCGACCTTTGTATCCGCACGCGCCTGGGGAAAGCCAAACCGCCCCAGATGCGCTCGTAAGCGGGCTTCGGGTTCCATCGGATAGCGTTCGTTGAGATGCTCGTAGGCGGACGCGTTCGTATTGAGTTCGTCCGTTTGGTGCTGGGCGAAGTAACCAATTTGTAGTTTCTTCGATTTGATCAACTTGCCGCGTGCCGGGGTCAGGCGATTGGACAAAAGCTTGATCATCGTCGATTTGCCGTTGCCGTTGGCGCCCAAAAGGGCAATGCGGTCATCCATATCAATACGTAGATTAAGGCCGTCGAGCACCGGCTTATCCGGCTCATATCCGACCGATACATTGTCCAAGGCGATAAGAGGCGGAGACAATGGATCGGGCTTGGGAAACTCGAATGACACCGTGTGTTCTTCAACGACACTGGCGATGGGTTCCATCTTTTCCAGCATCTTCAGCCGGCTTTGCGCCTGCCGGGCCTTTGTCGCTTTGTAGCGGAATCTGTCAACAAAGGCCTGAATGCGTTGGCGCTCCTTGTGCTGGCGGGACCGCATCTTGTCCTGCAGTTCCAGTCTGGACCGGCGGGTCCGCTCAAACGTGTCATAGCCGCCGGTATAGTGCGTCAAACGTTGTTCGTTCAGGTGGATAATTTCCTTCACAGCGCGGTTTAGCAGCGTGCGTTCATGACTGATGATGATTAGCGTGCCGGACCAACGGGACAGATAATTTTCGAGCCACATCACTGTTTCGAGATCGAGATGGTTGGTGGGTTCATCCAAAAGTAGGATATCCGGCTCCAGGAAAAGGGTCGAGGCGAGGGCCACCCTCATCCGCCAACCGCCTGAATACGAACTGCAGGGCTTGTGTTGAGCATCTTCGTCAAACCCGAGACCATTTAGAATGGAGGATGCCCGTGCGGGCGCCGTGTGGGCATTAATATCAGCTAACCGGGTATGAATATCCGCAATCCGGCCAGGGTCTGTTTCTATTTCCGCGTCAGCCAGGAGGGTCGAACGTTCGACGTCGCTGGCGAGAACCGTCTCCAACAGAGATTCGGGACCATCGGGGGCGTCTTGAGGGACTGTCCCGAGGGTCTGCCGGCCGAAGATCTCAATCACACCTGAATCGGCAGCAATCTCGCCTAGAATAAGCCGAAACAGAGTGGACTTGCCAGCACCGTTCCTCCCGACAAGCCCGACTTTGTGTCCTTTGGGAATTGAGACGCTGGCGTTGTTAAAAAGAACGCGATCGCCAATCCTATAAGTTAGGTCCTTAATTTGCAGCATGGGCGAGGGTCATATCACGGAGAATCGCCGTGTCAAAGCGTGCGTTCACTCCTGGTAGAGTAGAAAGAATTGGTTGCGCGAGTAAGCCGATACCGGTATAAGGCGCCGGTTTTCCGGCCAAGGGCCGAAGATACAAAGGGTAATTCAACACCCTGCGAAATGATCCCATTAACAACGAAAGAGGTTCGAGGCCATGGCCATCGAACGGACATTGTCCATAATCAAACCTGACGCGACTCGTCGTAATCTTACCGGCCAGATTAATGCCCGCTTTGAGGAATCCGGTCTTAGAATTGTCGCTCAGCGTCGGATCAAATTGACCTTGGAGCAGGCGCAAGGTTTCTACGCAGTCCACAAAGAAAGAGCCTTTTTTGACGACCTTTGCGAATTTATGATTTCCGGGCCTGTTGTGGTCCAGGTTTTGGAGGGCGAGGACGCCATCAACCGGAATCGGGAGATCATGGGCGCGACGAACCCCGCCAACGCCGATGACGGAACAATCCGCAAGGACTTTGCCGAGAGTATCGAGGCAAATTCAGTACACGGTTCGGACGCACCTGAAACCGCGGCGACAGAAATCAGCTACTTTTTTAGGGAACTTGATATCGTCGGTTAGAACTTACGCTGACGGATTTATCAAAGCGGCGCCGGGTTTTCCGGCGCCTTTTATTTGAACTGTATTGTTCACGACTTCGACACGACCCTCGGCAATCATACTTACCGCCAAGGGGTAGATTTTGTGTTCCTCCGAAAGAACCCTGGCGGCCAATGTGTCAG
>JAYQGD010000453.1:0-2785 GCA_038140415.1 Rhodospirillaceae bacterium | reverse complement strand
CGCGGAAACACTCGTGCAACGCTGACATAAATTCATTGAACGGTTCGTAGCCCGGTTTTTCCAAATCAACCGGCTCAATCGACATATCCGTACTCTTCTTGATCTGTTCGTCGACCTTTCCCGTGCCGACGGAACCTGCTTTATGCAAATGACTGTGTGTCTTGTGAAAATCGATCAATTTTTCGCACAATTCAGGGGAAAGGGCGGACCATACACTCATAAAATGGGCGTTGTCCGGCGTACTAAGTTCCAAACGTTTGTCTTTCATCCGATCGGCTCCTTACGCTCTTATTCTTAGCGCCAATTCTTATACACACGGGGAGGATCATCATCCTCGGCGGACAATTCGATGCCCCCCCTTTTATGCCCCACCAACGTAAAATCCGACTCCCCTTCGGCGTACATTTCCACAAATTGTGAGGCGAAGCCCGTATAATGCAGCGCCTCCTCTTGCCGCCCCGCGATACCCAAAACGACCGCCAGATCACGTGCGATGTCGAGATCTTCGGGGTTAAGCCTGGCGGCCTCTTCCAGGCTGTTCAAAGCCTGATTATGATAGCGATGATCCTTTAGCAATTCTCCCAAGCGGTGGTGCGCCTTGGCCTGAAATGGGTCGAGCATAACGGAACGTTTATAGGCAATGATCGCCTCTTCTTCCCGGTCCATTTCCCTCAAACATTCTCCCAGTTCGAACTGTGCTTCAGGCAGTTCGCCTTCCAGCGACAGTGCTCGTTCGAGGTAGCTGAGCGCCGCGGCCCATTGCTTGCCGTCATTAAAAAGTTTGCCGAGATTGACCAGAGCGTCCAGGGAATTCGGGTCGAGGGATAGCGCTTTCTCAAAACTCGCCTGAGCCGCGCCTTTTTGATCGTTGGCCTGATACACGTGGCCCAGAGCGATATGCCCCTCGATGAAATCGGGCTGCGCCGTGATGGCTTTCTCAAGACAAGCCTTGGCCCGTTGAAACTCACCATGGCCCAGGTGATTCTGGCCTAAAATATAATTGCCGAAGATATTTTGGGGATCGGCGCCGACGATCTTTTCCGCAGCGACAGCGGCCTCGGCGAGGCGCCCTTCATTGAAATGCCCCACGGCCTCCGCCGTCAGTGCTTGGATGTTTATTGACTCATTAGGCATGGCGGTAAATTAGCCCGGGCGCGGACGGAACACCAGCCCCGTCAGCCGGCCTTCAGCTTGTCCTTGATCGCCAGCAGATCGTGCCAGGCGTCTTTCTTGGCCGCCGGCGACCGGAGCAAATACGCGGGATGCAGAAACGGCATGACATCGATAGGTGCGGCCAGGTTCTTGGATTGATAGGTCTGCCATTTCCCCCGCAGCCGGGTGATCCCCAGCTGCACGCCTAGCAGAGTCTTGGCGGCGGGGCCGCCCAACGGGATGAGGATATCCGGGTCGATCAATTCAATATGCCGTTCGACGAAGGGCAGGCAGAGTGCAATTTCGTTGGTGGTCGGGTTGCGGTTGCCCGGAGGCCGCCAAAACACAATATTCGTAATGTAGAAACTGGTCCGGTCCAGACCGATAGAGGCGGCCATCTTATCCAGGAGTTTCCCGCTGGGACCGACGAAGGGTTTGCCCTGCCGGTCTTCATCGGCGCCGGGGGCCTCCCCCACGAACATCACCTTGGCAGTCGGATTGCCGTCCGAGAACACGGTATTGGTTGCCGTTTTCTTCAAGGCACATTCTTCGAACCCTCTGACAGCGGCCTCCAGCTCCTCGACGGAGGAACAAGCGGCAGCCAGGTCCCATGCGCTTTGCACGCCGGGGACCTCCGTCTGAACGGCCGGGGCAGGCACTTCCTCCGGACGCGACTCTATGCGTCTGGCGGCGCGGCCGGCGGGCCTGCTCTCCGATGCAACATCCGTCTCAGCCGCCGCACCGGCGTCGGCTTCCGCGAGCCGGTTCACCGGGGCTTCGCCTATGCATTCGTCGATACCGGCTTCCAGTTGCCAAACCAGGGCTTCGCGGGCATTCTGAACATCTGTCATGGGTCCAGTTTAGCAGCCGGGCTGGGGGAACGCACCTAGAGAACGACGTGGGGAGTGGACGGTGAGCGAACGGGAATCAATGGAGTTCGATGTGGTGATCGTCGGGGCGGGACCGTCCGGCCTGTCTGCTGCGATCCGCCTCAAGCAATTGACGGGGGAAGCCGGCGCCGAACTGAATGTTTGCGTCGTCGAAAAAGGCTCCGAGGTCGGCGCGCATATTTTGTCCGGCGCCGTCTTGGAACCCCGCACGCTGAACGAACTAATCCCCGATTGGCAAGACAAGGGCGCGCCATTGAACACGCCGGCGGGCGAGGACCGGTTCCTCTATCTGACCGAATCCGGCTCAATCAAGTTGCCCACCCCGCCGCAGATGAAAAACCACGGTAATTATATTATCAGCCTCGGGAATTTTTGCCGCTGGCTGGCAGAACAGGCCGAGGCGATGGGTGTCGAAATTTATCCGGGATTCGCGGCAGCGGACGTGCTATACCACGAGAACGGAAGGGTGAAAGGCATCGCCACCGGCGATATGGGGATCGGCAAGGACGGCCAGCCCACCGACATGCACGAACCGGGGGTCGAACTGCACGCGGCCTACACCTTGTTCGGCGAGGGCTGCCGGGGCTCGCTCTCCAAGGGACTGATCGAGAAGTTCAATTTGAATGCCGAGGCCGATCCGCAGACCTACGCCATCGGCATCAAGGAACTCTGGGAAGTAAAGCCAGAGAACCACAAACAGGGTCAGATCGTCCACACTGTCGGCTGGCCTATAAGTACCGACA
>JAYQGD010000452.1:0-2791 GCA_038140415.1 Rhodospirillaceae bacterium | reverse complement strand
CCATGGCGTGGCGGCAGGCCTCTTCCTCGGTCATGCCGTCGGCGCGGATCGGGAAAATGCCCAGGACCGCATCGCCGATGAAGCGTAGAACCTCGCCCTCATTGTCCAGGATGGCCCCGGCCGTGCATTCGAAATAGCTGTTCACCAGGGCGAGGAAGTCGTCCGCCGGCAATGTATCCGCCCAGTGCACCGAGTTGCGAAGATCGCTGAACCAGATGACCGCATGAATGGTCTCGCCGCTGCCCAATTGAATTTGCCCGTTGAGCACCTGCCGGCCCGCATCCGGCCCCATATAAGCGGTCAGCACGTTACGGGTGATTTGTTCCCGGATGGTCATCTTGCAGGCCACGGCGAGGCGCTGCTGCACGCGCATCAGTTCCCGCACCTCGTTGTCGGTAAAGCCGCCGGGGCGGTCCGTCGCCCAGGAGCCGATCATGCCATCCTGAAAACTTTCGGCATCACTGTTGTCGCTGAATTCCAGAAAATAACCCAGATAGTCGGTGACGCCGGTCTCTTGAAGATCTTCCAGCAGGCCGAAGTCCACCTGCGCGGACGGACCCGTCAGCCGCCGGCGGATAAACGGCAGCCGGTGCTCCACCAGATAGGCGAGGGGTGAGCGGGTCCAGCCGGTCCGGCTGCGGTCATCGGTGGCCTGAAACTGAGGTTCCATCCCGCCGTCCCGAGTCCAGGTGAGCGATATGGCGCTGTACAAGGGGTGCAGGATGCGAAAGCCCACATTGGTGCGCTTCAGCGGGATGCCCGCCGCATTGATCCTGAGCGAGACCTGTTCCAACAGATATTCGGGGCTGGTGGTGCCGAGCGCCTGGCTCATCAGCCAGTCGGCCACCGTGTCCGTCAGGACCTGGCTGTCACCCGAAGTGCGATCCTGTTCCCCGTCGATGGCGCCTCTCCCCGTGTCGGGTTAGCTGTTTTCAGCAGAAATTTGCGCGTGGGCGACAGGCAGCAATTCTTCGATCTTGGACCGCACCTCTTGTTCGGTCACGTTGGCGCCCTTGTCGGCGATGTCCTTCATCACCTTGCGCACCACGTCTTCGTGGCCCGGCTCGTCCAGATCGGCGATCACGACTTCCTTGGCGTAGTCCGCATACTGCGCTTCCGGCAGGCCGAGTTTCTCCGCCAGCCACAGGCCCAACAGTTTGTTGCGCCGCGCATCGACCTTGAACTCCATTTCCTTGTCCATTTTGAACTTGGCTTCGAAGCCCTGTTCGCGCTGATTGAAACTATCCGCCAAGATGTGGTCCGCCTTTGACTTAGGGTTAAATCCGTTGCCTTTATTTACGGTTGTTGTGGCGGATGCGCAACCGTTGAGGGGATGAGAAAATTTGCCCCTTTCGGGCCTTAGATTGGGTTTTAAATGACCCCGCCAATGATTACCTTACCCTTATGTGTACGTTCGTCATTCTGCGCCGGCCCGGTCACGACTGGCCGGTGCTGATCGCCACCAACCGGGACGAGATGCTGGACCGTCCCTGGCGGCCGCCGGGCCGCCATTGGCCGGACCGCGCCGACGTGATCGCCGGGCAAGATGAGCTGGCGGGCGGCACCTGGCTCGGCATGAACGACAATGGTGTGGTGGCCGGTATCCTGAACCGCCGGGGCTCCTTAGGTCCCAAGGAAGGGTTCCGCAGCCGTGGCGAGCTGCCGCTGGAGGCCTTGGATCACCCGGACGCGGCAGAGGCCGCCGAAGCCCTGGAGGAGATCAACCCGGACGCTTACCGTCCGTTCAACATGGTGGTCGCGGACAACAAGGATGCCTATTGGATTCGGGTGGCGGAAACCCATTGGGGGGTGCACACGAGCGTCTCGCCCATTCCCGAAGGCGTTTCCATGATCACGGCGTCGGACCGCAACGATACCAGCTCGGCCCGCATCCGCACGTATTTGCCGCAATTCGAGAAAGCGAAGACGCCTGACCCCGAATCAAACGACTGGTCCGCGTGGATTTCGTTGTTGGGCAGCCGGATTTTCGATCCCGACGAGGGACCCCAGGGCGCCATGGCGATTCTCACCGACGCCGGCTTCGGCACGGTCTCCTCATCCCTGATCGCGCTGCCTTCCGTTGAGAATCAAGAACTTAAGCCGGTCTATTTGTTCGCCGGCGGCGCCCCCGGCGAGGCCAATTATTCGCCTGTTTCCCTGGCGTAAAACGCCCGGCCGGACCCGCTGTTTGGGGTCGTTGTTTTCAAACTGGACAACTGGTATACGACGGAGTCTCAATGATCCGGTCCGGGCGTAAAACCGGGGCCACCGTATCCCTCCAGAGACGGATAGTCAGACATGGCGCGACGTAAACAACTTTATGAAGGCAAGGCCAAGGTTATTTTTGAGGGGCCCGAGCCCGATACCATCGTTGCCTATTTCAAGGACGATGCGACCGCCTTCAACAATCAAAAAAGAGGGACGATCACCGGCAAGGGCGTGATCAATAACTCCATTTCCCATTTTCTGTTTACCCATTTGGCGGAGGTCGGGATTCCGACTCACTTGATCAAGCGGGTCAACATGCGCGAGCAATTGCTGCATAAAGTGGAGATCATTCCGGTTGAGGTGGTGGTCCGTAACGTCATCGCCGGCTCCATGGCCAAACGGCTGGGCATGGAAGAGGGGGAGCCGCTGCCCCGTTCCATCGTGGAGTACTATTATAAGAGCGATGAGCTCGACGATCCAATGATCACCGAAGAGCACATCACCTGTTTCGGCTGGGCCACCCATCATGAGCTGGACGAGATCATGTCCATGGCGTTGCGCATCAATGATTACATGAGCGGCC
>JAYQGD010000451.1:0-2798 GCA_038140415.1 Rhodospirillaceae bacterium | reverse complement strand
AACTGGTTTAGTGGCAGGGGAAGCCGGTGGCGTGCCGGGTATCGTGCGTCGCGTTATGGGCGAAACCGTCCTGGCCGGCAAAGCCGACGCCGATCAAGAGAAAGACGCCCAACAATCCGCCGATCGTCGCGGCGACAAGGCGTTGCTGCAGTCCGGCGGTATCCTGTTCCTGGACCCGAGCTTGAATTTGGTTCGACATAGTTCACCCTCCGTGTGTCGCGTGCCCCGCGACGCGACGGACAAATGAGTCCCTGCGGGGCTGATGGCCGGTATCTGACTCGCCGCTGAGATCGCGGCCTACAGTTGCGGGGGCAGTTGCGGGATTGCCGAAAAGCGGCGCACCGCATTCCCATTTCATTTCAGCGAAAAGTCGCTGAAAACCATCGAAATCATGGGTACCGGGAGTCCCTGGATGAGTCAATTCTCAATCTGCCGGGGAGGCGCCGTCCTTTGCGTAGTGTTGGCGCACGATGTCCAGCGCTTCCTGGCCATAACCCAGGGCGCGTTGCAGGAAACCCTCGAAATCGTGATCCAGACCGGCGGTGCGAAGATCGGCGAGTGCATCCAGTTCCGCGTTAGCTTTGGCAAAGCGCTGGCCAAGTTCGTCATCGGCAAAATCGCGGGCGGCTACCGACCGGAACAGCTCGTCACCCTTGGCCAGCAAAGCCTTGTAACCGGGGTGTGCGAAGTAGGCGTATTTCAGGGCGCCGCCGGGCGTAAACGCGACTTGGTCCGGTACGTCCTTCCATTCAAAGACCGTGTCCTGCCCCCAATCGTTGGAGAAATAGGCATCCACCAGCCGGTAATAGAGCGCCAGGATCAGGACATAAAGCTCCTCGCCGAGCATTTTCTCCAATACGGCGTAGCGGTATTCGTTGGGGAACTCGATGGTCGCGCCCAGCACATGGGCGACGTGGAGAAACTTCTCCAGGATCGGGAATTCGTGGATGAACGGGTGGATGAAGCGGCGGATATGCACTTTCTCCTTGGTCATGTTGTAGAGAAGGTCGTAGCGCACATCGATGTTGACCAGTTTCAGTATGTCCGGCTTGGAGGCGAAGAAAAACAGATCGTGCATGTAGAAGGGTGAAGTGGATTCCACACCCCAGACGCAAACTTTCTTTTCGAAGACCGGCGCGCCCGCCGTCATGTTTCCGGGCAGAGAAATGGCCCGGTCCTTGGCCAAGACATGTTTGAGGGCGTCCGGCTCGATAAACACATCGGTGCGGGTTTTCAGGATGTTGCCGCAGGCTGCGTGGTTGGTCCCGACATAGAGCGACAGCATTTGGCTCAGCAGATTGCCGCTCCACTGCGGCGGTTCGGGCACGGCGACGACTTTCAAATCAAACCGATGGGCCAGGGTCGCCAGAGTCGCTGCGTTCTCCGCCGCCTCTTTTTCCCAGGTGGCGAGAATGATCTCCTTGATCTGTTCAATGCCGGTCAGGCTGTCCAGACTGCGGGTGAACAGATCCACGTCCCGGACCAGGCCGGTCACCACAACAGAGACGTCGGTATCGGCGGCATCAGCCATCGGCTTCCTCGGCGAACAAAGCTTCGTATTCCGCCGGCACGCCGCAGAAGGTCACAGCGTCCGCCGGGATTTGATGGTAGCGGATATCCGCCCCTTCGGCGATCAGGTCGTTGTAGATGGGCGCCACGTAGAATTCCCGCGTGTCCGGTTTGCGGACCCGGTGAGCCAGCAACGCGCGGCGGAAGGTTTCCGTGTTTCGGAAATAGTAGAGCCCGGTGCAGCAGAGATTGGAAATCTCGACCTTCTCGGCTGTTTCCAGGACCGCGCCGTCGCCGAACCCCGACGGCCGCACATAGGACCAGTTGGGGCCGCTGCCCTCGAATACCTCCAGGTAGCCATCGACCTCGTCCCAATTCCAATCGTCTGGAAAGGCAAAGCCGGCGCGGAATGTATCAATGTTAAAAATGGCGAGACCGTCTTCGGCCATCAGCCCGGATCGTTCCAGGCCCATGCGCACGGAGTCCGCCTGGCCTGTTGTCACCGCTTCCAGCTCCACGAATTGCGGGTCGTTGAGGCCAAGTTCGGCGCAATGTGCTTCGATAAACGGTCTGGTATCCTGAATGTCCCGGTAGATGAACAGAAAGTCGTGACCGTCAAAGCAATCCTGGAAGCCGCCGACGGCGAAATCAAAGACCGCGCGGTCCTTTAACGGCAGCATGTATTTGGGCTGTTCAAAACCGGCGTCCCGGAACCGGCGGCTTTCGCCCGCCATGGGAATGACAATTAACATGGGCTAGCGATCCAGTTCCCGGAACAGCCGGAGGGCGCAAGCCAGCAACGCCCGTTGCCGCGCCTCATCGTCCTGGTGCAGCGGCAGCATGGAGAGAAACAGCAGGATGGCGATGGGTTTGGCAGCGGCGTCTTCCAGGCTCAGTCCATTATAAGTCCCGGCGAGGAAAGCCTCCCGGCACGCGCCGTCGTCCTCGCTGCCGGGCAAGTTGAATGTCAGATCGCCGCCGCCGCCGCTCAGCTCAAAACGGCCGGCGATCACCTGATCGTATCCGCCGGCGACGGAGTGGTAGAGCTTGGCAATGTCATAGCGGACATCGCCATAGACCGAAGTCTCGGCGTCACCGAGATAGCCGCGGGGATCGACCACCCGGATCGTGTGCGCCCGGAAGTCGTAGAAGATATTGCTGAAACAGAAATCGCCGTGGACGATCTGCTGATGATTCGCGTCAACCGGCGGAATGGCGGCGGCGCAGGTCTCAACGATCTGTGTCAGTCCGGGGAGCGTGTCGCCGTTAAAGGTCCAGCCGGTGTTCAG
>JAYQGD010000450.1:0-2813 GCA_038140415.1 Rhodospirillaceae bacterium | reverse complement strand
ACTTCAACGGCACGCTGATGTACCGCTCCGCCAAGCCCAACACGGTGAACGATATTTTTCACAGCCCGTGGCGCAAAATTCAGACGGGGCTTAATTACGGTCTGCGCCGCCGGGGCCTGATGGAGATGGGCGCGGCCTATGCCGGCGGCTACACACAGATCGAGCCCGGCGCGGCGTCCCCTGAAATCCAGATGCTGCTGATGCTGTTCACGGCGGACACGCCGGGCGACACGCCGCACCCCTTCCCTGGCTTCTCGCTGGTGTGCGCGCTGATGCGTCCGGAAAGCCGAGGCAGCGTGCAGATCGTCTCCCCCGATCACCGCACGTCACCGTCGATCCAGCCCAACTACATGTCGGCGGAGAAAGACCGCCAGATACTCTTGGGCGGGATGCGCGCCGGCCGGGAGATCATGGCCCAACCCGCCTGGGAAGGTGTGCATGAGGGCGAATTCAGACCCGGCCCGGACCTCCAATCAGATGACGAGCTGGTGGCCTTTCTGAGAGAGCAAGGCCGGTCCAGCTATCACCCGGTCAGCACCTGCCGGATGGGGACCGACGAACGCGCCGTGGTCGACCCGCGCCTCCGCGTCCACGGCATTCAAGGCCTCCGCGTGGTCGATGCGTCGATCATGCCGACGCTTGTTTCCGGCAACACCAACGCGCCGACCATCATGATCGGCGAAAAGGCTGCCGATATGATCTTGGAAGACGCTTACGCCTAATCTCATATTTTCAAAAAAACCGTCCGCAGATTCACGGATTGGTAAGGAATTGGCGCTACTCTCATCCTCAACAAAAACAAAACCAGTGAGGAGAGCAGAATGCGCTACTCAGTCCAGTACCAGAACACCTCTGACGATTGGGTGATATTCGATAAGGTAGAGTGTTACATGATGCCCGGACGTTTTCGAAGTGAAGAGCAGGCGCTTCTGGCCGCGCTGAATATGACGGAACAAAGCCGTCAGCGTGTGAACGGATTAACTTACAAGGCCGCATAGACGACTCGATTATAAGCGTGAAAGAGTTTAGGGCACTTGTGCCGGCATCCCCTCGCATACCCCACGACTCCCCCGAAGGTGCGAGTGCCCTATCTTTCCCCACCAAACGCCAGGACAGACGTTCATTGAACCGCAATCGTTAAGATTCGCGGGGCTTTGTTCTTTTCTGATTAATCCCTTCTGGTGATCCGGCGCTGAAAACCGCCAGTTTTCAGCCGTTTACATTTCCTTAAGCATTTCTGATTCAGTTTGAAGATTCAGTATCAAGAACTGGTACAGGTGTGCTTATGAAAAGCAAAAACTTAAAAATCACCGGGATGGCGCTCTCCATGGTGCCGTTTTTCGTCGCTGGTTGGTTCTTTACCGGCTGGCTTTCGAACCAAACAACGGCATCCGGACCACGCGCAGAACTCATCGTCGTCAACCCGCCCAAGGAATTGGACCGGGTGGCGCAGGACATGGGTTTCTGGATCACTAATCGGGAATCAGGCCCTCGTTTGCAACAAGTCTCGCTTAGCCTTCGCGCGCCCAAAGGTGTGTCGGAGCAACGCGCCATCGACCTGCTGCGACGGAAGTTTCCAACGTTGGTGCTCGAAGACGGCACAATCGCCCGCTGAGTTTCCAATTGCCCACCCCCTCGCGTAAAGGGGATACTCCGATGTGAGCTCTGAGCAAAACACGCCGTGGCGGCTTATTGTCATCGCGCTGACGATCGGAATCGTCGGCGCGTTTTACGTGGGCAAAACCCCGCCGGCCCTGCCCCTTATGCGGGACGAGCTGAAGATCGGCCTGGTGACCGCCGGCTGGATCGTCTCTATCTTTAGTCTGATCGGCACCGGTCTGGGCATCGGGTTCGGTCTACTGACCGACCGGCTGGGCCATGGCCGGATGATGGCGCTGGCCATGTTGTTGATGGCCGGCGGCGGCATATGGGGTGGTTTGTCCCAATCCTCCCTCGAAATGCTGATCAGCCGGGCGCTGGAAGGCGCTGGCTATATCGGTCTGATGATCGCCACTCCCTCGCTCATCGCGCAGATCGCCGCGGACAAAGACCGGCGCACGGCGGTGAGTTTCTGGAGCAGCGTCACCCCTATCGGGATGACCATCGCCATCATCGCCGCGCCCTGGGTCATCACCCAAGGAGGCTGGCGGAATTTGTGGTTTCTGACGGCCATTCTGTCTCTGGTTTGCCTGGCTGTGGCGGCCATCAGCTTCAGAAGACACGCGCCCCCCAAGAGAACCGAAACCACGAGCCATTGGCAGAACGTAAAACTGACCACATCCCGGCCGGGCCCGTGGATCCTGACCATCTGTTTTTCCACCTATACCTTCCAGTGGATGGCGATGATGGTCTGGCTGCCGACCTTCGCCATCGAGGAAAAGGGGCTCAGCCTGGAAGTCGCGGCCACCCTCACGGCGATCGCGCTCGCCATCAACATTCCGGGCAACTGGTTCGGCACCTGGCTGGTGCACAAACAAATCCCCCGCTGGCTGCTGATCACGCTGGGCAGCGGCATCATGGGCACGACCGCCCTTCTCGCCTTTCCCGATTGGCTCCCGGACGGCATCCGGTACCTCCTGGTCCTGGCCTTTTCCTTCTGCGGCGGGATGCAGCCGGCGTCCATCCTCGGCGGCGCGCCGGTCCACAGCCCCTCGCCGGCGCAGCTTGGCACAACGAACGGCCTCATCTATCAAGGCTCCCAAGGCGGGCAATTGATCGGCCCGCCCATAGTCGCCTTCGTGGTGGTGCAGACCGGCGCCTGGGATCACGCGGGCTGCGTCCTGCTGGCGTTGACGGGTATTAACCTCATCTTG
>JAYQGD010000449.1:0-2828 GCA_038140415.1 Rhodospirillaceae bacterium | reverse complement strand
ATCACGATCTCAAAATTCAATCAACAAAGACTTTATCAACAGTATCGGTCATTAGCGGCCAATCGCCGCGATCACCACAAACGACCGCCCAGCATCGGCAGGCAGACCCGACAATATCCGTTGTCTTTATAAATCGATAACTTGGTCGGCGTATATGGTGCGTGACAATTGATCCCATCAGGATAAAACTGCGGCCATGACCGACATGCCCCTCACCGACGACCGCGCTGTCCACAAGCGCGAGAATTTCGCCACCTATCTGGTGTCGGTGCCCCATTTCTTCAGCCATTTTTATCTGCTGACCCTGGCGCCCATGTTCCTGGTCATCAAGGACGACCTGAACGTCAGCTTCACCGAACTGGGCCTGGTAATCACCCTCTATGCGCTGGGCTCTGCCTCCGGGCAGTATCCGGCGGGCATTCTGTCGGACAAGATCGGGCCGCGCTGGGTGTTGATCACCGGCGTCGGCACCATGTCCATGAGTTTCTTCCTGATGGGATTTGCCACCGAGTATTGGCACCTCTTGGCGCTGGCGATCTTTGGCGGCCTCGGCGACTCGGTCGTTCATCCGGCCAATTTCACGGTGATCACGGCGCAGGTCAGGCCTAAGCGGCTGGGCTGGGCCTATTCGATCCATGCCTTCGCCGGCTTCTTCGGCTTTGCCGCCGCGCCGCCTATCATCGATATGCTTCGCACCGCGACCGATTGGCACATGGCGCTGCACGTTGCCGGTGCGGCCGGGCTGATCACCACGGCGGCGTTGTTCTACAACAAACATTGGCTGATCGCGGAAACCGTGGAGCCCAACGCGGATGGCTCTGCGGCACAGCCGGTCGGCATGTTTACCCTGCTCAAGTCGGGGCCGATCCTGTTGCTGCTGATGTTCTACATTTCCATGGCGCTGGCCGGGCAGGGGATCCAAAGCTTTTCGCCGTCGGCGTTGCCGGTGCTCTATGAAATCACCGTGTCGGAGGCCAACCGGACGCTGTTTGTGTATCTGCTGGGCATTTCCTTAGGCGTGTTGGCCGGCGGATGGGTCGCTGACAAGTTTGGCCGGTTCGACCTGATCGCCACGGTCGGCTACTTCACGGCGGCGATTTTGATCGTCGTGATCGCCTTTGCCTGGCTGCCCATTGTGCTGATGGTGATCGCGTTCTTCATCGCCGGTTTCATGATGGGGATCGTGTTCCCGTCCCGCGATCTGATGGTCCGCGAAGTCGCGCCCAAGGGAGCGGCGGGTAAGGCCTTCGGGTTTGTGAATTCCGGTTTCGGTTATGGCGGAATGATCGGCCCGCCCTTGTTCGGCGCCATCATGGACGCCGGCAACGTTCAGGCGGTTTACTTTACCTCTGCGGGCGTGATCCTGATCATTATCGCCAGCGCCATCGGTTCGACCTTCCTGGCGCGCAGGCAGGGCCCGGTTGAAGCGCCGGCGCCCGCGGAATAGCCGTTACCAGTCGTTCCGCAATTCCCGCAATTTCAGGAAGATCGTTTTTTCGTCCAGATCGACCGGCAGGTCGGGAAAGGCTTCCCGCAGCTTCTCGATGACGCTGGGGCTGTGCAGCCGGAAGAACGTATTGATCTCTTTCTCCAGGCCCAGGCTGGTGACCATGGCGTCGTGGGTGTCCTGGCCCTCGACCTCGGCTTTCAAGGCCTTGGCGCGCTCATTGTCCGGTTCCCGGTCCAGGGTGAAGTTCAGATTGTTCACGATGTAATCGTGGCCTGGATAGATCAGCGTCTCGTCCGGCAGCCTGGCCAACTGGCCGACAAACGTGCTGTAGAGGGAATCCGGATGGCCGCCGCCTTTGCAGTGCCCTGCGCCGGCATTGAACATGGTGTCGCCGGCGAACAGCGCCGGGGTGTCGGTGCGGGACAGAAGGCACACATGGCTCATGGTGTGGCCGGGCGTATCCAGCGCTTCCAGTTCGACCGTTTGGCCGACCTTGATCACGTCGCCGGCCTTCAGACCCACATCCATGTCGGGGATTTGATCCGATGCGCCGGCATGGGCCAGAACCTTCGCGCCGGTGGCGTCCACCACGCCCTGGTTGCCGCCGATATGATCATGGTGATGGTGGGTGTTGAGCACCTGGGTGATGGTCCAGCCCTTGTCCTTGGCGGTCGCCAGGCACCGGTTGTAATCCAGCGGGTCGATGGCCAGGGCCTCGCCGGTTTCCGGGCAGGCGATCAGGTAATTGAAATTGCGGTAATCGTTCTCGGTCCAGATTTGTTCAACAAGCACGCGTCGGTCCTCCGTTTGGCTTTCGGTCCATCTTAGAGGACCAGGGACGCGGCGTCATCCTCGCCGTTGGCGGATGCTAGCCGGCTTGATGCTGTTCCACCACCAAGGTCGCGCCATCCATGCCGATGACCTTCACCCGCGTGCCTTTGGGCATGTCCTGGCCATGGACCCGCCAGCTCGTGTCGTCGATCACCAGCTTGCCGATCCCATCCCGGATGGGCTCTGCCAGCGTATAGGTTTGCCCTATGTAGCCGGCGCCTCGTTGATTGAGGGTGGGGTGGTCGCTCGGGCCCGGTTTCCCGGCGATGAACTTCCGCCCGATATAGATGGAGATAGCGGACAGAACGGCGAAGATGAAAATCTGAAATTCCCAGCCCGTGCCCGGCATCAGGAACAACAGCGCGCCGGTCAGGATTGCCGCGATGCCGATCCATAAAAAGACCGCGCCGGGGGCCAATATCTCCAGCGCCATGACGACGACGCCGAAGATCAGCCAGTGCCAGAATACGATTTCGTTCAAGAATTCCATGGCGCCGCTCCCCGCTTAGTCGCTCGTGGGTACGCTGCCTCGGCCCGACGGGCGGAA
>JAYQGD010000448.1:0-2835 GCA_038140415.1 Rhodospirillaceae bacterium | reverse complement strand
GATCTAAGTTAGGGAATTACATCAAACCCGGTGCTGTTATAGGGGGGAAGGACAGGGTTGTCGGTTGGGTTTGTCGGGATGGTGAGAAAGGTTACACCAAAGAAAGCGTGGGCGAGTTCTTCTCCAAACTTCGATTTAGCGACAACGGCTTCGATAAATAGGCGCTCCCATGGTCAAATCTTTGCTCACGGCGCTGGCCGTCCTCTTCCTCTCTACCGACCCGGTAGACGCTCAAAATGAGTTGCGCCCGTTGGGCAAGGAACATGCCGAGATCAGCATCGTCGGTGACGACAGTTTTATCACCAAACGTTTTTACCGGCGATTGAGCAACCGAAGCATTGAGGGCTTCGAGTTTAAAGGCGGCGGCTTCGGCTGGACTTACGCCGATCCCAATATTGTCGCCCACGGTGGCGATCAAGATAAAAATCTCTCGGATATTTTAACAAATACATCACCACCAAAAAGAACCGCTCAACCGGACGCAACTTTGAGATCAATGTCGGCCCATCGGATGTAAGACGATCTAAGATTCAATATGGAGAGTACTCATGGGCCTCAAAATCTGGATCGGATGGCGCCTGTTTCGCGATGCAACTCACGTTCGGCCAAGCGGTTGGCGGTCTGGCCGGGATCAACGGCAACCAACAATTCCATAGCGGCGCCTGTTGGACGCCCGAAATGGGCACCAAGGACTAGCTCGACGCCTTTATGCACGGACTGTTGCAACGCATTCGCCTGGACGGCGGCAAAATCAATAAGGAAAAAATCGCCGGCACGTATCAGGCGCCGGCCGGATCAGGCCCGAGCATGCCGGCCGCCAAGGCGCAAACCGGCCCGGCAGGCGGCGGGGGCGGCGATGATATCCGCGCAAAACTCCAATCCCTGAAGGAACTGGAGGCCTCCGGCCTCATCACCAAAGACGAAGCCGCCGCCAAACGCCGGGAGATCTTGAAAGGGCTGTAGAGGGGGCTACAAATTCTCTCACTCTTCCACCGGCAGACTGACGCAGCCGCGTTCGATCGTGTGCATCAGCTCGGTGGAGGCGTTGCGGGCCTCCCGGTCTTAGAAAAAGTACTGTCGGATTTGATCTAGAATTAATACGGTGATGCGACCAACGGGCTAGATACCAACGTGAATACGTTGGTTATTTCTACCGATTTGGACCAAACAGCGCGCAGTGATACCTCATGGACTTAAATTTCGAGCAAGCGCTGCAGCAAGGTGTTGCTGCACACAATGAGGGGAATACCTCGAAGGCTGAGAGCCTGTACCGGGCAATTTTGCAGTCGCAGCCGAAGCACCCGGCAGCCAATCATAATTTAGGGTTGATCGCTATTTCGGCAAATCAACCCGCGGCGGCGCTGCCGTTATTTAAACGCGCACTCGATGTGAATCCTGAAATAGAACAGTTTTGGCACAGCTATATTTATGCGCTTGCCGCAGACAACCGAATTGAAGCTGTGGAGCCGCAGATTGAAGCGGCCGGAAAGCACGGAGTTAAAATTGAAGTGCCGGATGACCTCGGTTCGCTGCCACTATGGCCCGTTGGGGGAAACGTCCCGCCTCAGTCGCAGCTCGATGGCCTTTGGGACCACTTTCAAAACGGCCGGCACAGCGCTGCAAAAAAACTCGGAGATTCGATAGTCAGACAGTTTCCGGAACATCCGTTAACTTGGAAAATCCTGGGCGCCGTAAATACGAGACTGGGGCAATGGGATGACGCACTGGTGGCGAACAAAAATGCCGTTCGCATTGATCCTCAAAGTTCCGAGGCTCACTACAACCTGGCAATTAATCAGCAAGACCTGGGCATGCTTGATGAGGCGGTGAACAGCTACATTCAAGCAATCGAACTTAATCCCGGCGCGCTTGAACCCTCGTCTAATCTGGTCAGTTTGTTGACGGCGCACATTCCCAACAAAGATGTTTCCCATCCGATTGTTAAAGTTGATCGGGATGTCAAGGAGATCGAAATAGATGAGACTTCGGGGCCAATTCCTGACGACAGCGTCGTCCAGCTATTTCGTAGATCTACGAGAATGATTCAAACCCACAACATTGATCTGAGAACCAATTTCTCCGAAATATTCCGGCGGAATTCAGTTGATCTGAATTGCGAGCGGCATTTGTCGGTATTTGATAAGTTCAACGTCATCCCCAAGTTTTGTTTTGGGTGCTTCAAGGTCCAGGTTGAACCGAGAACTCTGCTTGAACTGGTTAAGCTTTTTGTCGTTTTCGATCAGTTGCAACTTGGTGAAAGCAATATCCGAAAGTGCATGGTCGAGATCAGACCAAGAATTCCCGGCTTTTATAAGGGGCTGGTTTACTGCTCCAGCCCGGAGGAGGCTTATCAAATAGCAGACAACCTCGAAAGAATCGTAAAAAGTAGAATTGCGCCTGACCTGAGCGCGTCGGTGAAAAGGGGGTGTTCGGAATACCCGCTTTCATATCCCGCCTATAAGGAAGTCAATAATTCCGGCGATCAGCTCATGAGCTATGACGAGACTTGGCAACCTATTGAGGAAGAATACGATTCAATACATTCTCCCCACCGGCGTAAGACGATATGGCCGAGTCTTTTTGGGATGAGCCTAAGCGACATTCTGATCATCCGTAATTGGATTGATTATGCGAAAGGCATTGGCGATCCAAGCGCAAGTCTATTCGATCAGGATTCCGCCATTTCTCAATCGTTATTTGATACCGCAAAAAAACGATTGGAGACTTATGCTTGGCAAGGTCTATCTCAGACGACCATTGGTGAAAACGCCCGGTAAGGTAAGCAGGGGCAGATGGGGTTGAGTGGAAACTTAGCTCGTTTCGCGATGACCCAAG
>JAYQGD010000447.1:0-2861 GCA_038140415.1 Rhodospirillaceae bacterium | reverse complement strand
TGTCCCTGTAAACTCCACAAATCCTTCTGCGCACGCCACGCTGCAAGATCAAAGAACGGATGGGTATAGTTGAAACTTCGGTGCCACAGAATAGGATCGGGCTCCTCCAGCGGGTTCACCGAAACGAAAAACGGCTTTCGCTGATCAAGGTTCTGCAATTTGTTCATCCAATAGCTTACACTGACACCTTCACCTGTTTCGCCCATGAAGTTCCAGCTTGACCAGACCGAGCGCCGTTTCGGCATCAGGGCGGGGTCGGAATGAAGGACCACGCGGTTGTCCGTATATCGAAAAGCACCAAGAAGTTTTCTCTCCGAGAAATCGGCATCCGACAGTAGGGATAAGGCCTGATCGGCATGAGTTGCGATGACGACGGCGTCGTGTTTGAAGGTGAAACCCCGTTCGTCGGTAATCACGACCCCGGTTGGGAACCGTTTAATACGTGCGACGGGGTGATGGAGTTTAACCCGGTCCGAAAACGCCGATGTTAGTTTCCTGACATATTGCCGGCTTCCACCGGATACCGTCCGCCAGGGAAACTGGCCTGTGAACTGCAAAAGATTATGTGAGTAAAGGAACTTCAAATACGTCGATGCAGGCTGCTGGCGCATTTCAGCTGGTTTAGTTGACCAGATCGCAGCTCCCATCGGCAAGATAAATCGATCGACGAAATCGGGTCCGTAGCCATTTCGATCGAGGAAGTCTCCCAGGGTCAGATCGAGACTGTCCGTCTCCGACACGACAAATTCTCTGGCATCCGCAAAAAATTTCCTAATGTCTGACACCATCCTCCAGTACCGGGGTCTGATCAAATTTTGTCGTTGACCGATTACTGCGTTGAGGGTGCCGCTGCCATACTCAAATGAGCCCCGGTCCAAGGAGACTCCGAAGGACATATCGGTCGGCTCGGTCGACACATTTAGGTAATCAAATAGAGCCACCAAATTCGGATAGTTTACGTCGTTGTAAACGATGAATCCTGTATCTACCGCCGTTGGCCCATCACCCGTTTTCACGTCCACGGTATTAGAATGACCACCGATCCAGCCTTCCTTCTCATACACAGAGACTTGTTGGGATTTGCTGAGCAGCCAAGCCGCAGACATTCCGGCGATGCCGGAACCCACGACAGCAATATCTAAAGGCCGCTTGACCTTGGGGGAGATGTAGTTCATATCGAAAAATAGCCGGACGTTCGGCAGTCCAATTGTTAATGTGCTGCCCTTCAATACGTTGGATTCTTTCAAACGGATCAAAATAAGATATATGTGATCCAAGTATTTTGTTCCCTCGTATCAAATGTATGAACAGTGTTGCCGCCGTCAAAAATTCAATCGCCTCTTTCCCGGTCCCGGGTGACGTGCCGTCGCGGTCAGGTGAATTGCCGGAGCGGGAACGCCGGGTTGTGTGGATGAGCAAACCAGTGGATGAAAACTCTGCTGGTCTCCATGCCGCGTGGCTCGGTCTTGTTGCTCGCGAGAAGGACAAGGCAGCGTTTGAAAACCTATTTGCATGGTACGCTCCGAGGTTAAAATCAGTCATGTTGCGGCAAGGCGCGGAGCAAATGCTGGCAGACGAGTTGGTTCAAGAAGCTATGCTCGCGGTTTGGCGGAAAAGTCACTTGTTTGACCCGGACAAATCTGCTCCGTCGACGTGGATTTTTACGATCGCCAGGAATTTGCGCATCGATAGGTTCCGTAAGGAAAATCGGCCGGAACTTGACCCTCACGATCCCATGCTGTCACCGGCGTCAGAGAAACCGGCAGACGAGACTGTCGAGGAGAAGGACAGGCAACGGCTCGTACAGGACTGCTTGGCAACCTTACCAAGTGAGCAACGGGCGGTGATCTCGTTGTCATTTATGGAAGGTCTGGCCCATTCTGAAATTGCCGAACGCCTTAATCTACCGCTCGGTACGGTGAAATCCAGGCTACGTTTATCATTCGAAAAACTAAGACCCATGTTGAGGACACTTAAATGATTTCTCATCATCCTTCCGGAGATCTGCTCCTAAGTTATAGCGCCGGTTCCTTGGGCGAAAGCTGGAGTCTGGCCGTAGCAACCCATCTAGCCTTTTGTCCGTCCTGCCGTGAAGAGGCTGCGACGGCAGACGAGTTGGGCGGCGCTCTCCTTCAGACGGAGGCCGCGTCTGACGTTCCGGCAAGCGTGTTTGAAGGTCTGCTCTCGAAGCTCGACCAGCAATCGGACTTTGATGAGCTGTTGATCGAAGACCAGTCGCAGGCCCAGGCGGACGTACCATCGCTCCTGCGAAACTATGTCGGTGATACTTTTCGTGAAATCCCTTGGTCGGCTCTCGGCGGGGGTGCCTTTCAGCATCTAATTGAGACCGGTGGTGGTGGGCAGGCGAGACTGCTGAAAATTCCGGCGGGTTGCGCCGTGCCGGAACATGGGCATGGTGGCCGTGAATTGACACTCGTATTGTCCGGCAGCTTTAGTGATCAGACCGGTACGTTCGGACCCGGTGACTTGGAAGATGCGGACGAAGCGCTCACGCATCAGCCGCTCGCGGGCCGCGAATCCAACTGTATATGCTTGGCAGTAACTGACGCTCCCTTACAGTTTAATAGTTGGTTGCCCCGGCTACTCCAGCCGCTGTTCAAAATTTAACTCGCCTGAAAATAAAGATTGAAAAGAAATCTGATCCAAATGGTTCGCGCCGCCGTAGAAAGTCGCGCCTAAACAAGAACCTCCCTGTGAGAACTCTTGTAAGCCCTGGCTCCCCCGGCCAGGGCTTATTTTTTGATAACCTCAGTGATGGCCGAAGAAATATGAGGATGTCTCCTAATGGGATGGACCGGCTGCTTTTCTAGCGGGTTAGTCTACAGAGACTTTAACCTGTA
>JAYQGD010000446.1:0-2871 GCA_038140415.1 Rhodospirillaceae bacterium | reverse complement strand
TCCTGGAAGCCTTCAAGCCCGGTACGGTGCCGGTGGGTAAGCAGGAAGTCCTGAGCGGAATTGGGGTTTCCGAAGCCTCCGCGCCCGCGCCGACGCAGGGCACCGGTGGCCTTTATTAGCCCTCTTGCTCGCGACCGGCGAAACGCTTAGAACCCCAAATACTGTTAACTTTGCGAATTCGCTGACTGTCCCCGGGAGTTGCCCCAGCATGCGCGCCGAAATCGAATCTCAAGTCGCCGAGATCAAGCAGTCGCTTGAACTGCTGAGGAGGCGCCTTTGACTATGACGCTGCTGTCAGGAAGCTGGACGAGCTAAACTCGCTCGCCGAGGACCCCAAACTTTGGGACGATCCGGACCGCGCGCAAAAAGTAATGCGCGAACGCACCCGGCTGGAATCCGGGATTCAGTCGGTCGATGAAATTGCCCGCGACCTCGAAGATAATTTGGAATTGATCGAACTCGGCGAGGCCGAAGGCGATGGCGATGTGGTAGCCGAGGCCGAAACCGCGCTCGGCAATTTGGCCGGCAAGGTCGATAAGGCGCGCATCCGGGCGCTGCTGTCCGGGGAGGCGGACGGCAATGACTGTTATCTCGAAATTCATGCCGGCGCGGGCGGCACCGAGGCCCAGGACTGGGCGCAGATGCTCCAGCGTATGTACAACAGGTGGGCGGAAAAGCGGGGCTACAAACTGGAATGGCTGGAAGAAAGCCAGGGTGAAGAGGCCGGGATTAAATCCAGCGTGGTTCTGATCAAAGGCGACGAATCCTACGGCTGGCTAAAAACCGAGAGCGGCGTGCACCGCCTAGTCCGGATTTCCCCCTATGACGCCAGTGCGCGGCGGCACACCAGCTTTGCCTCGGTCTGGGTCTATCCGGTGATCGACGACAATATCGAGGTGGAGATCGAGGAGAAGGATATCCGGGTGGACACCTACCGGGCCTCCGGCGCCGGCGGTCAACACGTGAACAAGACAGACTCCGCCATTCGCATTACACATATCCCGACCGGGATCGTTGTCCAGTGCCAAAATGACCGGTCCCAGCACCGCAACCGGGCGGCGGCTTATTCCATGTTGCGCGCACGCCTATATGAGGCCGAGCTGCAAAAGCGGGAAGAAGAGGCCCAGGCCGAGCACGACGCCAAGACCGACATCGGCTGGGGCCACCAAATTCGCTCCTATGTGCTGCAGCCTTATCAGATGGTCAAAGACCTCCGCACCAACGTGGAAACGTCGAACACCCAAGGGGTGCTGGACGGGGATCTGGATGACTTTATGGCCGCCGCATTGGCGTCGCGGATAGAGGGCTCCGTCAGCGAAGAGGGCTAACCCGCCCCGGCGGACAGAGGCTCGTAATATTCTTCCGGAAATCCGGCGGCGTCGCGGGCGTCCTTGGCGAACGGCGGTTTGAGATCGCCCTTGAAGCGGGAGCGGACCAGGGATTGAAATGTCTCCACCGGATCAAGAGTGCGCTGCCCACAAATCTCTTCGAACCAGCGGACGCCGGCTGCGACATGGGCGACTTCCTCCCGGGCGATGACCGAGAGAATGCCGACGGCCTTGTCGTCACCGGCGGCGGTCAGTTTTTCCACCGCCATGGGCGTGGTGTCCAACCCGCGGGCCTCGAGCACCAGGGGCACCAACGCCAGCCGCGCCAGAATATCGTCGGTGGTCGCTTCCGCCGCTTCCCAGAGCCCGTCATGGGCCGGGAGGTCGCCATAGGCCGCACTGTGGTCCTGCAGATAGCCTGCCAGTAGGGAAAAGTGCTGGGCTTCGTCCCGCGCGACATCCACCCAATCGTCGAAGAACGTCCTGGGCAGCGCGGGCGCGCCGAAACGTGCGATCAGGTCCCAGGCCAGGTCGATGGCGTTCAGCTCGATATGGGCAATGGCGTGGATAAAGGCGATCCGGCCTGTGGGGCTATTCACCCGGCGGCGCGGCATATCGCGCGGCGGGCGAAGTTCCGGGTGGTCCGGCCGGGCAGGCCGGTCGGGCGGCTGCACTTCGCCGATCTCGGTGATCTCGCCGTCGTGCCAGGCTTGTGCGATCTCAGCCGAGAGTCGGGCTTTCTCCGCCGGGTCGGAACAGAGAAGGACACGGCAGGCTGCTTCCCGCAAAGTGGTCCACACGGTCATGGCGGATCGGGGAGGTGGCGTTGGTAAATCGCGCTGACGTCGGCCGCGCTTGATTTTAGGGAGGCGACCAAGGCGTCAAATCCGTCGCACTGACCGACCTGGGACATAATAATCTGAAGGGCGCGCGGCACCTCGTCAGCATTTGCGGGACGGAAGTCGCCGGCAATGGTGAGCCGCAGCAGTCCCTGAACCGCTTGGTAGAGGTCGAGGGCGTCTATTAGAGAGATGGCCTCGCCGGTATCCATGAAACCCCCTCGGGAGAGGTTTTCAAGCGCTTCCCTGGTGTTCTGCGAGAGGACGTCAGGATTGTCCTGGGCGTGGAGGAGTTGGAGGTACTGCGCCACAAACTCCACATCGAGCAATCCGCCCCGCACATTCTTGATGTTCCAGATGGACTCCGTGTGACGTTCACCGTCGATCCTCTGGCGCATCTCGGCGATATCGGTCTTCAAGGTTTCGGGATCGCGCTCGCGGGTCAGGTTCTCCAGGATGATGGCGTCGGTTTTCTCAGACAGCGTTGAACCACTGCCCAAAACGCGAGCCCGGGACAGGGCCATTTTCTCCCAGGTCCAGGCCGCCTCTTCCTGATACTTGGAGAAGCCGGAAATATGAGACGCGACCGGGCCGGCATTGCCCGACGGCCGCAGCCGCATATCGATCTCGTAGAGCTTGCCGTTAGCTGTGGGTGCGGTGACGGCGTTGATCAGCCGTTGCGTCAGCCGCGCATAGTACTGTCC
>JAYQGD010000445.1:0-2876 GCA_038140415.1 Rhodospirillaceae bacterium | reverse complement strand
CGCCGGGGTCCAGCGCCATGTCGTTGCCGATCATGGAAACGGTTTTCAGCGCTTCCGGTCCGCTGCCGATCAGGGTCGCGCCCTTGACCGGCGCGCCGACTTTGCCGTCTTCGATTTGATAGGCCTCGGTGCAGGTAAACACGAACTTGCCCGACGTGATATCCACCTGGCCGCCGCCGAAGTTAGTGGCGTAGAGACCTTTCTTCACCGACTTGATGATCTCTTCCGGGTCGTGATCGCCGTTTTCCATCACCGTGTTGGTCATCCGGGGCATGGGCGCATGGGCATAGCTTTCGCGCCGGCCATTGCCGGTGGCCGGTACGCCCATCAGCCTGGCGTTCATCCGGTCCTGCATATAGCCGGTGAGCATGCCGTCCTCGATCAGCACCGTGCGCTGGGTCGGCGTGCCCTCGTCATCGATGGTCAGGGAGCCGCGCCGGTCTTCCAGGGTGCCGTCGTCCACCACGGTGACGCCGGGGGCGGCCACCCGTTTGCCCATCAGCTCGGCGAAGGCGGAGGTTTTCTTGCGGTTGAAGTCGCCTTCCAGCCCGTGGCCGATGGCTTCGTGCAGCAGGATCGCCGGCCAGCCGGGACCCAGCACCACCGGCATTTCACCGGCGGGCGCGGGGACGGATTGCAGGTTCACCAACGCCTGGCGCAGCGCCTCGTCGACGGCGGACTTCCAGGTGTCGGGCTGCAAATAGAATTCATAGGTTTCCCGCCCGCCGGTGCCGTAATTGCCGGATTCCATCCGGTCGCCTTCCCCCACCACGCAGGAGACGTTGAGCCGGACCAGGGGGCGGATATCGGCGGCGCGGCTGCCGTCGGCGCGGATGATCTGCACCGCCTGCCAGGACCCGGACAGGGAGGCGGAGACCTGGCGGATGCGTTCGTCCAGCCCGCGCGCATAGGCATCGATGTCGGCCAGCAGTTTGACCTTTGTCTCGAACGGCGTGCCGTTCAGCGGATTGTCATCGATATAGAGGGAGCGGTTGGTGAGGCTGGGTCCGTCCGCCATGGTGCCTCCGTGACCCGCATGGACGGCCTTCACCGTGTCGCCGGCGCGCTTTAGTGCTTCTTCGCTGAGGTCGGAGGCGTGGGAATAGCCGGCGGTTTCGCCGGCGACGGCGCGCAGGCCGAAACCTTGCGAGGTGTCGAAGCTGGCGTTCTTTAGCTGGCCGTCGTCGAAGACAAAGCTCTCCGACTGGTCGTATTCCAGGTACAGCTCACCGTCGTCGGCGCCGCCCAGGGCATCGGCGACCAGGCTTTCGGTGCGGGCCCGGTCGAGCCCGGCGCGGGTGAAAAACAACTCGTCGGTCTTGGCGATATCGGTCATGGCGCGTGTCCTTGGGCGATGCCCTGGCGGCAGAATCAGTGTGGGTCTCATTCTAACTTGTGCGATCCCGTTGCCAAGACAAGTGGGGGTGACTTTAGATAGGCTTGACCAGCGCGCTGAAAAAAACCTATTCTCCCGCCACGTGGTGATTTGTACGACCGGCTTGCGGCCACGTTAAACAAACAAGCTAAAAGGTCGGCGCGGAAGCCCCGACCAACCACCCTTGGCCGGGGATTTTTTGTGGGCGCAGTCAGTCTTGAAGCGCCCGCGGAAGTGCCGGCCGCGCTTTGAAGGAGACTTAAAGTAATGAGCGTCAACAAACACAATCCCGATTGGCGGCCCCAGACCAAGCTGGTCCGGGGCGGCACCAACCGGTCCACCTTCGCCGAAACCAGCGAGGGCGCGTTTATCACGTCGGGCTATGTCTACGAGTCCGCCGAGCAGGCCCAGCGCGCCTTCAAAAACGAAGAAGACCGGTTCATCTATTCCCGCTTTTCCAACCCGACCGTCGGCATGTTCACCGAGCGGATGCGCCTGCTGGAAGGGGCCGAGCGCTGCCTGGCCACGGCCACCGGCATGGCTGCCGTCTGGGCGGCTTTGGCGGCGGGGCTGAAGGCCGGCGACCGGCTGGTGGCGTCCAAGGCGCTCTTCGGGTCCTGCCATGTGGTCTGCGCCGAGTTCCTGCCCAAGTTCGGGGTGGAGACGGTGATGGTCGACGGCACCAACCTGGACGAATGGGAACAGGCGCTGAGCAAACCCACGGATGCGGTGTTCATGGAGACCCCGTCCAACCCGCAGATGGATCTGATCGACATCGCGCCGGTCTGCGAGATGGCTAACAAGGTGGGCGCGCGGGTCGTGGTCGATAACGTGTTCGCCACGCCGATCCTGCAGCGGCCCCTCGACCTGGGCGCCGACGTGGTGGTCTATTCCGCGACCAAGCATATTGACGGGCAGGGCCGCGCCATGGGCGGGGCCATTGTCACCAACGACACGGAATTCGCCGACGGCGATCTGCTGCAGTTCCTGCGCCACACCGGCCCGTCCCTCAGCCCGTTCAACGCCTGGACGTTGCTCAAAGGGCTGGAGACGCTGGATATCCGGATGGAGCGGCATTGCGCCAGCACCCACGAGGTGGCCAAGTTCCTGTCGTCGGCCCCGGGCCTGAAGAAGGTGATCTATCCGGGGCTTGAGTCCCATCCCCAGCACGAGCTCTGCAAGCGCCAGATGAAGGACGCCGGCAGCATCGTCTGTTTCGAGGTGGACGGCGGCATCGAGGACACGTTCAAGGTGATGAACGCGTTCCAGCTTATCGACATTTCCAATAATCTGGGCGATGCGAAGAGTCTGACCACCCATCCGGCGACCACCACCCACCAGCGGCTGTCTCCTGAGGATCGGGCGGCGGTCGGGATTACGGATGGGCTGGTGCGCATCTCCGTCGGGCTGGAGGATGTCGAGGACATCAAGGCAGACCTCGCCCAGGCGCTGGGGGTTTAGTTTTTCTAATCCCCTCCCTCTTGATGGCGGAGAGTAAGGG
>JAYQGD010000444.1:0-2885 GCA_038140415.1 Rhodospirillaceae bacterium | reverse complement strand
TTTCTCACGCAGTTCTTTCACTAATGCAGCCGTAATCTCAGCCATCAGTCTTCCTCATTCATTAGATGTTGTACGATGGGGGATACTTAAACTCCCCCGGATCATTAAGCTATTCAGCCGCGGGCTTCTCGCCTTCCTCAGCCGGGGGGGGCTTCAGCAGCCTCGGCAGCCGGCGCGTCGGCCGGAGCAGCAGCTTCTTCAGCCGCCGGAAGATCCTCGACCGGCGCCTCTTCCGCCGCACCGATATCGCCGCCGCCGTGGGCGATCTCTTCCTGAATACCGGACAGAACCGAGCCGGCAATCAGATCGCAATAGAGCGTGATGGCGCGGAGCGAGTCATCGTTGCCCGGAATCGGGTAATCGATGCCCTCTGGGCTGGAGTTGGAATCGATAACACCGACAACCGGGATGCCCAATTTGTTGGCTTCAGCGACCGCGATGTCTTCCTTATTGGTGTCGATCACGAAGATAATATCGGGCAGACCACCCATTTCCTTGATGCCGCCCAGAGCGCGTTCCAGCTTGTCCCGCTCCCGGGTGAGCTGCAGCAGCTCTTTCTTGGTGAGACCGACATTCTCTTCGCCCAAAGTCTCGTCGAGAGAATGAAGGCGGCGGATCGAGTTCGAAATGGTGTTCCAGTTAGTCATCATACCGCCGAGCCAGCGGTGATTGACGTAGTACTGCCCGCACCGTTTCGCCGCTTCGGCGATCGGTGAGCTGGCCTGGCGCTTGGTGCCGACCAGCAGCACCCGGCCACCGCCGGCGACGACTTCGTTCACCGCCTGCATCGCGCGATACAGCATCGGTACGGTCTGTTGAAGATCGATAATATGGACGCCCTGACGAACGCCAAAGATGTATTCTTCCATCTTCGGGTTCCAGCGGCGGGTAACGTGTCCGAAATGAACGCCGGCTTCCAAGAGCTGACGCATGGTAAAGGTTGGCAATGCCATGTGTTTCTTCCTTCTCCGGTTGAACCTCCGCGGACTGTGAGTTCCCTCTGGAACACCGGAGCGATACATCGGCGAATTTGCGCCGCGACCGCGAAGTCCGCGTGTGGATTTAAGCGCGCCTATTTAGGCGGATTTACATAGGTTTTCAACCCTTAATCCCTTTTCCCGTAGAGCGCGCTCCCACACCGGGATATCCTGGCCCGCCGGCACCGCCGGAATCTGTCCGGACATATCGGCGGCAAACCCCCGATGGTAGCCGCCGTGCATCGCAAGGTGCGTAATGATCAGATAACGGGGCAACGTCCCCGTATTGCCGCCGATCAGCTCGTAATCAATGTCTTCGGCCAGTTCTTCATCGGAGAGGCCTTCCACATACGTGCGCACCTCGGCATCCGACTCTTTCTTGGCGGCAACCAGATCATCTAGGTTTTCATGCATCACGGTCTGCAGTTTTTCAAACTCGTGTTTTTCCCGGCGCATATTGGCGAGCCAGACTTTATCGATGACCAACAGGTGGTTCACATTGATCAGCATGTTGTTCATCAACGAGGGGCGTTGCTTGGTAACCTCCTCCGCCGGCAGTTCCTTCAACTTGGCCAGATATTCATCGTTGGCCCAGGCGTTGTAGTCCAGCAACTGCAATAAGAACCGTTTATCGACCATGGTGTTCTCCCGTATGTGATCTCGTTTTTATACCCGGTTCCCCCGCCTCTCTCCAGCGAACGGTTGACATTCTCCTTGGCTTTCTATCATTTAACCATATGGTTAAATATAATGAAGATTCGTTGGATAACGTCTTCTCGGCACTCGGCGATCCAACCCGGCGCGCGATCATGGCGCAATTATCATCCGGGGACCTGAGCGTGTCTAAAATTGCCGCGCCCTATGAGATGTTCCTCCCCGCCGTCAGTAAACATCTCAATGTTTTCGAAGACGCCGGGCTAATCCGCCGGCTCAAACAAGGGCGGGTGATCTCCTGCAAATTGACACCCGAACCGCTGCAGAACGCCAGCGCTTGGCTCGACGACTACAAGGCATTCTGGGAGGGGCAATTGGACTCCCTCTCCGACTATCTCGACACCTTAAAAAAAATAGGAGCGTGTGATGGGCAAATTTCCTGATCAAACCTTCCCCAAGGAAAGCGCAGACTACCGCGCGTCGCGGGACGCATTATTAGCCGAAGAAATGAAACTCCGCCGGCAAGTGGAGAAAGTCGCTAGTCTCCGCCGATCCCTGCCGCTGGGCGGCAAGGTCGAGAAAGACTATGCATTCACCGGGCTGGATGGATCGACAGTCCCCATGTCTACGTTGTTCACGGACGCCGCCTCCAGCCTGCTGATCTATAGTTTCATGTTTAAAACCGGCGACAATGCCTGCCCGGCTTGCACGTCATTGCTGGACTTCCTCAACGGCGGCGCCCCGCATATCAGATCCAAACTAAACTTTGCCGTCGTCGCCAAGGCTGAAGCCGGGCAGTTAAAGGACTGGGCGGACACCCGCGGCTGGCGCAACCTCCCGCTGCTCTCCTCCGCCGGCACCACCTATAACGTGGATTATCAAGCGGAGGACGGGGAAGAGAACCAATGGCCGCTGATCAATGTCTTTAAGAAAACAGATGACGGCATCTTCCACACTTGGGCGTCGGAACTGTTTTATGCAGACAGCGAAGACGGGCAGCACCCTCGACACGCCGATCAGATTTGGCCCTTGTGGAACGTCTTTGATCTGACGCTCGACGGCCGGCCACAGGATTGGTTCCCGGCGTATAGCTATGATTAGTTTTTTCTTCTAGTCATCCACGGGCCCGCGCAGGCAGCTCCTGGCGCGTGTAGCGGTGACTTGTGGATCCATTTAGGTCACAGAAATGCGCGGACCGGTCCTAGTCTCTCACGCTCTACCCAAATTGCGTCGCCCCCGAGTTGGCGCCAGTAT
>JAYQGD010000443.1:0-2893 GCA_038140415.1 Rhodospirillaceae bacterium | reverse complement strand
CCCATGAGCTTTGCGGTGACCGCGTTGTCTTCCGTGAAATTGACACCATGCTGGTGATGGGCCGGGAAACACCGGTCCACTGCTTCGAGCCTCTGGGCCACGCCGGCCAGGTGCCGGCGGAGATGCTGGAGATTAAGGCAAAGTACGAAGCGGCCCTCGCCGTCTACCGGGAACGGCGGTTCTCCGACTCCGCCGCACTGTTCGAGGCAATTGCGGAGATTGATCCGGTGGCGAAGATTATGGGAGAGCGGTGCCGTGCCTATATGGATGCCCCGCCGCCCGACGACTGGCAGCAGGCCTATATTCTCGGCGGAAAGTAGGGTTAGCCCCTCAAATCATCCCGGCGATGTCGTCCGAATCCTCGAAATATCGATAGACCTGGCCGTGGAACTTTTCCGGCCAATGGCGGGGAAAGATGCCGGTGGCGTCTCGCAGGGAGACCTTCTCGAAACCGTCGTCCGTTTTGCGCATGGCCCAAAAGCCCCGGAAGTTAGAGACCTCGCCCAAACACTCCCCTACAGCGAGAGAAACGCCGGGGTGAAACCAGACGCCCGAGCGCGGGTCCTGGACCAGATCGCTTTCCTTATGCTCCATCACAAACCGGCGGTCGCACGCGTTTAACTGGAGTTCCAGATCATCGCCGCAGATAATGCCGCCGGGCTTCAGCAACGGCGTGCAGGCGGTGATGTCGTAGCGGACATCGGCATAATGGTGGCTGCCGTCGATATAGATCATGTCAAACCGCCGCTCTTGCAGACCCGGCAGGATCGCCCGGCTGGCGCCCCGATGGGCGGCGATCTGTATCAACGAATGACAGCGGGCGGCATTGTGGCGGAACACTTGGAAGGCGCGGTCGTTCTCCAGCGCCACGGTCATGGTGTCGGAATAGAAGTCCGCGCCGAAATCGCCCCAGGGATCAATGCAATCGATCCGGCAGTTGACCTGCAGGAGTTGCTCCACCGTGTTGGACCAGGTGATCAGAGACGCCCCGGCAAAGGAGCCGATCTCCAGCAATTCGAATGTTTCTCCCGGCGTGTGCGCGGCGTGCATCGCCGCCGACATAAACACCTGGCGCACCGGCGCATGCGCGCCTTGGAAAAACGCCGGCATGTGCGTGTGCCAATCGCCCAGCAGCTTGGCCTTAAGTTCGTGAATCGAGGAGGGGTCGTCGGCTTGCGCGATCGCCGTATCCATATGCGCCACCGCACGGTCGATCTCGCCGAACCGGAACAGATAGTAAGCCAGTACAATCCTATAGCTGCCGTTCTGAGGCGCCAATGCGACCGCCTCTTCCAACAGGGGAAGCGCGGACTCGCACTCCTGATCCTTGATCAGATCTTGTGCGCGTTGCAAGACCTCATCCGGATCGTTTGTCCGGACCGGTTCGAGAACCGCTTGATCCATTTGCCGTCACCACCATCTTTGTTTTCTTGAGGATAGCGGCGGCGGCTTAACAAACTCTGAAGTGCCGGACCAAAGTGGCCGGGGAAGAGGGTTAGGCGTCCCCGATCATCGCCAGCCAGTCTTCTTCAGAGAGCATGGCGACCCCCAGATCGGCGGCTTTCTTAGCCTTGGAGCCTGCGTCGGCGCCGACCACCACGAAATCCGTTTTCTTGGAGACCGAACCGGCCACCTTGGCGCCCAGGGATTCGGCCCGCGCTTTGGCCTCGGATCGGGAGACGGTCGCCAGCGAGCCTGTAAACACCACGGTCTTCCCGGCTACCGGGGAGCTGCTCTCGTCCGGCGCCTCAAAGGCCTCAATGGTCAGTTCCGCCGCCAAAGCGTCCAGAACCTCCCCATTATGGGCCTCGGCGAAGAAAGCGACGATATCGTCCGCCATGGACGGGCCGATCCCGTCAATGTCGGTCAAATCCCCATAGGCTTCGGATTCCGGATCGTTTGCGGCGATCATGGAGGCGCGCCATATTTCGAAGGTGCCGTACTGCTTCGCCAGCAGCCGGCCCGTCGCCTCGCCCACCTGCCGGATGCCGAGGGCATAGATCAGCCGTGCCAGGGGAATGGTGCGCCGCTCTTCGATGGCGTCGATCAGATTCTGCGCCGACTTCTCGCCCCAGCCTTCCCGGCTTTGGATGTCATCCAGCCTATCTCCCAGCTTAAAGATATCCGCCGGGGTGGAGATCAGCCCGTCTTCCCGGAAGGCGACGATATGTTTTTCTCCAAAACCCTCAATATCGAACGCGCCTCTCGAGACAAAATGCTTCAACCGTTCGACCGCCTGAGCCGAGCAAATCAGCCCGCCAGTGCAGCGGATCGCTGCCTCCCCCTCGACCCGGACGGCGTCGCTGCCGCAGACCGGACAGGTTTTGGGCATGGTGAAGGGCTCTGACTCTTTCGGCCGCTTGTCGAGAACGACCTCTACCACCTGCGGGATCACGTCGCCGGCTCGCTGGATCACCACCGTGTCGCCGATCCGCACATCCTTGCGGGTGATCTCGTCCTGATTATGCAGCGTCGCGTTGGACACCACCACGCCGCCCACGGTGACCGGTTCCAACTTCGCCACCGGCGTCAGGGTGCCGGTCCGGCCCACCTGAATATCGATGTCGTTCAAGACGGTTTGCGCCTTCTCTGCCGGGAACTTGTGGGCAATGGCCCATCGGGGCGCCCGGCTGACGAATCCCAGCCGATCCTGCCAGTCGAGCCGGTTCACCTTGTAGACCATGCCGTCGATGTCATAGTCGAGCCCGGCGCGCTGTTCCCCGACGTCGGTGTAAACGTTCAGTAAATCTTGCACATTGCCGCAGAGCCGGGTCAGCGGATTAACATCAAACCCCCAGCCCTTAAGCCGGTCCAGAAAGTCCCATTGGGTCTCCGCCACCGGCTCGGAGCACTCCCCCCAGGCATAAGCAAACATCTTCAACGGCCGGGTGGC
>JAYQGD010000442.1:0-2895 GCA_038140415.1 Rhodospirillaceae bacterium | reverse complement strand
CGCGCAGACCACCCATGGCGCCGCCGTCCATCACCATGGGCAACTCTACGGCATCCCGGAGGTCGATCTCACGGGGCAACGGATTGTCCGGCAGTTGGATGGGATCCTTCGGTGGTTTCGCCCTCAAGGGCGCCTGATCCGACAATTTGATCAAGGCGGCACGCACGGGTTCCCGGCCGCTGATTTCCATGATCGGAATTTCGTCGCCCGGCTTGGCGAGAATGTCCAACAGCAAGTCCGCGCGCTGAGCCGGCGCCAGAACCAGTCCGTCCGCGCCCAGTTCCACAGGCGGGACGGGCTGACCATCCAGGGCAATAACATGGACCTGGATTTTGGTGCGGTCGACATTGAACGCCATGATACGTGCGTTGGCGGTGTTGACACAGCGCATGCGGAGCCGCTCTCCGGAACGCGCCGTATAGCGCTCTTCCGGCAGCCCGTTCGTGGACAGCCAATTGCCCAGCCGGCCCTGGTGGGCGGCGTCCATGATCCGGCCGAAGCTCGCTTCGTCGATCAGTCCGTCTCGGTTAAGGCGCCAGTCATCGGCAACGAATAACAGATCCCGGTCGACGGGGACGGGCTGATCTTCTTCCACGATCAGCATACCGTAAAGACCCCGGGCCATTTGCTCCCAGGTCTTGTGATGAGGGTGGTACCAATAGGTGCCGGCATCCGGCAAGGTAAATGAATAGTCGAACGTGCCGCCGGGCGGGACCTCCTCCTGGGTCAGCCCGACAACCCCGTCCATGGCGTTGTCGATCCGGATACCGTGCCAGTGAACAGATGTTGGGTCGGAAAGATCATTCTTCAGACGGATACGCGCCGCGTCGCCGCGGCGGTAGCGTAACACCGGTCCGGGCAGGCTGCCGTCATAGGCCCAGATCGGCGTTTTTTTATCGTTGTTATCCATTAGCGCCGCTTCGCCCGTGGTCGCCCGCAACACCCGAAACTCATCATCCGCCGCCCAGCCAAGCCGGGAGGAAACAGGCACTGTCGCGGCGCCTAAAAGCGCGGCCGACGAGGTGAGAAAGGCGCGTCTTGAAATCATCGGTTCAGAGCACATCCGGTTCCAGTGAAGAGACGTATATATACGGCATTTATCGCGGAATTGCCTCCCGTCAAGCACTCGTGCCAAATTGGGGGTGTACAGCGGGATCAAATTGACCAAGATACCCGCACGACTGAACAATAATATTCCAGGGTGAATGTCAGGGAATGCCTGAATTTTGGCTCGAATCCGGATATCGGTTGCTCGACCGCGACGAGGACGGCCGTCTCGCGGTGACCGATGATTATCTGCGAGCGTATTTCCTTCGGCCCGAGATCGAACCTGTCGAGGAGTCCTGCGACGCAGAGCGCCGCTTACATGAAAGCCTGATGGTCGATCCGTTTCGGTCCGTTGAGAAGCACGAAATTGACGCTGTGTCTGACCCGAACGCGCGGGAGAATTATCAGGTGCTCCTGGAATTTCGGGATCGTCTAACGAACGCAGGCACGCTGGAGGCCTGCTATTTAGGTCTCATGCGGGAATCCTTTTCCCGGGTACCGCCGCTGTTCATCAACCAGATGGTGCAGTTGATCCTGCGCAATATCCTGAACGAGGAAGAGGATGCCCTAGCCATCCGAAGCGCGGAGATGCTCTTCCGGGATCAGAAAGTTTCACTCCACGGAGGCGTGGTCCTCTCGGCGGATGCCGAAACCGTCGACATGCAAGCGGCGTCCGGCGGATTCGGCTCTCTCGGCCAACTCATCGTTCAGGCCGGCACACGTCTGAAATCCGTCGAGCTGGATGTGCTGAATGACGAGAATGCAGGGATTTACTGGGACCGCAGCAACCAGTTTGATCTGGCCCTGGATATCCGAAATCCCGGTCCTGCATTGCGGGCCTTTTGCCGGGTGCTTGAGAAATGGATTGATCATTTCTTCGGCACGACAGTTCGCATATTTCCCCGGCCGGATATACAAGATGAGCATTGGGCTTGGCATATCGGCCTGGATGCGGAGGCGACGCAAATCCTAAACCAGCTCTATCAAGGCGAAGAGCCGGGCAATGCGACCTTGGCCCGCATTCTGGCGCTGTTTCAGCTCGACTTTGAGGATCCGACTTCCATGCGCGCGGACCTGGCCGGCAAACCGGTTTATCTGGGCATGGCGATGACCACGGAAAACGTGTTACGGCTGAAGCCGCAGAACCTGCTGGTAAACCTGCCGCTGGCGGAGAGGACCTAGACCAAGGAGACAGGCAGGGTTGAAGAGAAAGGGACGGCTATGGACGAAGACCAATTCAATATGAATATCCGCAAATACCTGAAGAAGGTCGGGATTACTTCGCAACGGGAAATCGAAAATGCGGTGCGCGAGGCGGTGGCCGGCGGCAGGCTGACCGGCAGCGAGACCTTGCCGGTGAGAGTTACTCTGTCGATCGGCGAGGTGGATCTGAACGTTGATATCGACGGAGAGATCAGTCTCAGCTAACGCCCCGGTTCGTCCGGATCATCCAACCCGTGTTCTTTTTTGAACTCGTCGGCCTGTTCCCGAAGCTGATCCCGCTCCCGCAGGTAATCATCGGTGGTGCGCATCTGCGGGCGGGGACCGGTGGCCATGGGCGTGTCCTTTTCATCGAAGACATCGATTACCCGGCAGTCCGGACACATTTTTACCCGCTCAATGGCATCGCCTTCCGAGAACATGGCGTGGCCGGACAACTGGTCGACAATTTTGACGATTGAGGATTTGACCCCGAACGGCTTGCCGCATTTGACGCACTCGAACGGCTCTTCCTCTTTCATCACCCGGGCGGATCGGGCCTCACCGGTAAAATTGTATCGGGGCGTCAGGGCGATGACCTTTTCCGGACAAATGGTTTTGCACAGCCCGCATTGAACGCAGGTGGTC
>JAYQGD010000441.1:0-2910 GCA_038140415.1 Rhodospirillaceae bacterium | reverse complement strand
GGGATGCGGGCAAGCGGCCCCAGATGGGCGAGATCGCGGCGCGGCTCGCCGATCAAGTGATTGTCACCGACGATAATCCCCGGACCGAGGTCGCCGCCGACATTCGCCGCCAAATCATGGACGCCTGCCCCGACGCCACGGAAATCGCCGACCGGGAAGCCGCCATCTTCGAGGCGGTCTCACAACTTGAGGCGGGCGATCTTCTGGTCGTGGCCGGCAAGGGCCATGAGCAAGGCCAGATCGTCGGCACAGACGTTCTGCCCTTTGACGATGCAGACGTGTCGCGGCGCGCGGCCAAGGAGGCGGGCGCATGACACCGACAACCAGTTTATGGAGCGCCGCTGATGCGGCACAGGCCACCGGGGGCATCTCGGCTGTCGATTGGAACGCATTGGGCGTCTCGATTGACAGCCGGACCCTCCAGTCCGGTGATCTGTTCGTGGCGCTCAACGGGCCGAACTTCGACGGCCATGCATATGTGGCGGATGCTCTCGCCAACGGCGCGGCGGCGGCCATGGTCTCGAAGCGGCCTGATGGCATCTCCGATGGGGCGGCGCTGTTGGAAGTTGCCGACACGATGACCGGGCTCGAACAGCTGGGCATCGCCGGGCGGGCGCGGACGGCGGCCAAGGTCGCGGCGGTCACCGGCAGTGTCGGCAAGACCGGGGTGAAAGAGGCGCTGGCGTTCCTGTTGGGCCGGCAGGGCAAGACCTCTCGCAGCCTGGGCAGTCTCAACAATCATTGGGGCGTGCCGCTCAGTCTCGCGCGACTGCCGGCGGATGCAGCCTATGGCGTGTTCGAGCTCGGCATGAACCACGCCGGTGAGCTGACGCCGCTTTCCCAATTCGTCCGTCCCCTGGTAGCGATCATCACCACAGTGGAGCCGGCACATCTGGAATTCTTTGACTCGGTCGAAGACATCGCCCGCGCCAAGGCGGAGATTTTCGCCGGGCTGCAGGCGGGCGGCACCGCCATTCTGAATAAGGACAATGCCTACTACGGCATTCTGGAAGCCGAGGCTGAAAAGGCCGGGGCCGAGATCATTGGCTTCGGCGAAGCGGCGGATGCGGAGGTACGGCTGAAAGACTTCACCCTGGATGCAACTGGCGCGGATGTCAGCGCGTCTTTCCAGGGGCAAAGTCTGGATTACCGCCTCAATCTGCCGGGCCGTCACTGGGTGCAGAACAGTCTGGCGGTCTTGGCGGCCGTGGGGGCTCTGGGCGCGAACCTGGATCAGGCGGCGCAGGATTTCGCCGATGTCGCCCCGCCCAAAGGCCGGGGCCTGGCCCATCAGATCACCCGCAGCGATATCCAATTCACATTGATCGACGACAGTTATAACGCAAGTCCGGTTTCCATCGCGGCGGCGCTGGCAGTCCTCTCCCGTTTCGGGCAGGGGGCTGCTGGCCGCCGGATCGCTGTCCTCGGCGACATGCTGGAACTCGGCGATGACTCTCCGGCGTTGCACAAGGGCCTCGCCGAACCAATCGCGGCCAACGGCATTGATCTGGTGTATGCCGCCGGCGAGCGCATGAAGGCTCTCTTCGATGTGCTGCCGGATCAGGTCCGGGGCGCTTGGGCCGCAAGCTCAGCCGATCTGTTTTCCCAATTGGAAAGCGATCTGCAGGACGGCGACGTGGTGCTGGTCAAAGGTTCTGCCGGGGCGCGGATGGGGCTCATTGTCGATGCGCTGTTGGCCGATCACGAAGAAGCGGGGGCTTAAGAGACAGATCATGTTCTTTAACACGCTTGCTCAATATGCCGATCAGATCGCCGCGTTTAACGTGTTCCGCTACATCACGTTCCGGACCGGCGGCGCCATGTTCACCGCGCTCATTGTCAGCTTTATCTGCGGACCGCTGATTATCCGCATGCTCCGCAACCGGCAGAAGGGCGGCCAGCCGATCCGCGAGGACGGACCGGAAAGCCATCTGATTACCAAGGTGGGCACGCCGACCATGGGCGGGTTCATGATCCTCTTGGCTCTGGTTGTCTCGACCCTTCTTTGGGCGGATTTACGCAACGGCTATGTCTGGGCGGCGCTCGGCGTCACCGTCGGCTACGGCCTGATCGGCTTTATCGACGACTATATTAAGGTCAGTAAACGGGACAGCAACGGTCTGCCCGGCAAGCTCAAGCTTCTTCTCCAAGTCATGATCGCCGTGGTCGCAACATTGTGGATTATGAGCCTGACGCGGGAGCCGCTGGCCACCTCGCTCGCCGTGCCGTTCTTCAAGACCGTGCTGATCGATCTGAGCTGGTTCTTCGTCGCCTTCGCCGCCTTTGTCATGGTCGGCGCGTCCAACGCGGTGAACCTGACCGACGGCTTAGACGGGTTGGCCATCGGACCGGTGATGATCGCCGCCGGCGTGTTCGCCATCATCGCCTACCTGATCGGTAATTCGGTCTTCTCAAATTATCTGCAGGTTCACTATGTGCCCGGCGCGGGTGAACTGTCGGTGTTCTGCGGGGCTCTGGTCGGCGCCGGCCTGGGCTTCCTTTGGTTCAACGCGCCGCCCGCCATGGTGTTCATGGGGGATACCGGGTCGCTGTCCATGGGCGGGGCCTTGGGCGCGGTCAGCGTGATCACCAAGCACGAATTGGTGCTGGCCATCGTCGGCGGCCTGTTCGTGCTGGAGACGGTTTCGGTCATCGTCCAGGTGGCGTCGTTCAAGCTGACCGGTAAGCGGGTGTTCCAAATGGCGCCCCTGCATCACCATTTCGAAAAGAAGGGCTGGGCCGAGCCCACTATTGTCATTCGTTTCTGGATCATCGCCTCCATCCTGGCTCTGTTCGGGCTGGCGACGTTGAAGCTGCGGTAGGGGGATTGATGATCGACGTCACCGCCTTCAAGGATCAGACGGTCGCCGTGATGGGCCTCGGCAAGTCCGGCCTGTCGGCGGCGCGCGC
>JAYQGD010000440.1:0-2937 GCA_038140415.1 Rhodospirillaceae bacterium | reverse complement strand
CGTCGAACATGCACCAGGAGCGAGACAGGTGGCCACTATGGATACCCGTGTGTCTCGGCTGCGGCGTAGGCATTTATTTCGGACTACCGGCTGAACCATCGTTTTGGATGCTCACTGGTCTAACCGCGCTGGGGATCGGTCTGGTCGTGATTGCGCGGCGTTATATTCAACAATTTTGGACGCTTTGCCTGGCTGGCGCTCTGCTATGCGGTGGCTTGTTGGCGGCCCAGCTCACGACGCTATCGGTCGAACATACCGTCCTTTCGAAAAGATCACCGCCGGGAACGGTTACCGGCCAGATCAGTAAAATCGATATTCGTCCCAAAGGCGGACGGATTATTCTGGATAACGCCAGATCTTCCAGGGTTCGTGCGGACAGAATGCCGGATCGCATCCGTCTGCAGGTGCGGGAGCCGTTGGAGAATTTCCAGCCGGGTGATTGGGTTTCCGTTCGCGCCGTGATCACGCCACCGCCGCCGCCATCGGCGCCGGGGGCTTTTGACTTTCAACGGCATTTGTATTTTCAGGGAGTCGGCGCGACAGGGTTCGCTCTTGGAAAACTGGAAAAGCTGTCGTCATCGGGAAGTTCACATGATCTGACCGCCGGGCTGAGCCGGTTGCGGCAAAATCTCTCGGTACGCATTCGTGCCGCTATTGACGGACCGGCAGGTGCGGTGGCCGCAGCTCTGATGACCGGGGACCGGCACGCCATCCCCGAAGGCGTGCTCGAAGACTTCAGGAAAGCGGGCCTGGCGCACCTTCTTGCAATCTCAGGCCTGCATGTCGGACTGATCGCCGGGCTGATTTTGCTGTTGGTGCGCCGTGGGCGCATTGTCTTTCCACCCTTGGCGCTTCGTTATCCGGTCAAGAAATGGGCGTCGGCGGTCGCGATCCTTGCGGCGTTCGCCTATTCCCTTGTCGCCGGTGCGACAATTCCGACCCAACGAGCATTCATCATGATCGGGCTGGTGCTGGTCGCGGTGATCCTGGACCGGGAAGGGATATCCATGCGGCTCGTAGCCTGGGCGGCTTTGGTGGTGTTGCTGCTTAGCCCGGATGCCCTGCTCGGCCCGAGTTTTCAGCTATCCTTTGCGGCGGTGATTGCCCTCATCGCGGTTTACGAAAGCTGACGGGCTCGAAACTATGCCGAAGGGAGAGGGCCTCGTTCACCGCCGGCCCAGCTGTTGCTGTATCTGGGCGGCATTATGTTGACCAGTCTGATCGCCAGTCTCGCGACAGCCCCCTTTGCCCTTTATCATTTTAACCGGGTCGCGGTTGCCGGGTTGTTGGCCAATATGATCGCGGTTCCCGCAACCGGCCTCTGGATCATGCCTTGGGCCATCGGGGCCTTTCTGCTGATGCCCTTTGGTCTGGAAGGGGCGGCGTTGGCGCCCATGGGTCAAGGGATCGAACTGGTAATGGCCGTCGCCCGCCAAACCGCATCGCTTGAATTCTCCGTCCTGTATCTACCGGCCATGCCCGTCTATGGCCTGGTCCTGGTGTCGCTCGGCGGACTGTGGCTGTGTCTCTGGCAGCGCCGATAGCGGATTTGGGGGGTCGTACCGATTCTGGCGGGCCTGTTGACGATCCCGTTGGTGCAGCGGCCGGACATTATCGTGGAGAGAGGCGGCAAGTTGTTCGCCGTGACCGATAATGGCGGGGCGATTTACCTCTCGTCCAAAACAAAAGCCAAGTTCACCGGCGGCAACTGGGTACAGCGCGCCGGGTTTGAGCCAAGCCGCGCCGGCAGCTTTGGACAATCGCGACCCATTCCCGATCTTGATCTCCATTGCGATGCCATGGGTTGCGTGATGACAAAGGTTGGCCAACGCATTGCCCTGGTGACCGAGGAGGCGGCGTTGCGAGAAGATTGTCGCCTTGTGGATATCGTGGTGAGTGCTGCGCCCGTGCCTTGGGCGTGTCCGTCCGCGATCACGGTCATCGACCGCTTTGATCTGTGGCGGAACGGCGCGCATGCCCTGTGGGTGACGAGCGGCAAACCGATCGTGAAATCAGTAAATGAGGAGCGGGGCGACCGTCCCTGGGTGTTGCGGCCCGAAAGGGAGGCGGATTAATACTGCCGGAAGAGACCGACGAGCCGGCCTTGGACGGTGACCCGGTTGGGACCATAAATTTGCGTTTCATAGTCTTTATTAGCCGGTTCCAGGGCAATGGAGTCGCCCTTGCGGCGCAGACGCTTGAGGGTCGCTTCCTGGCCGTCGACCAAGGCCACCACGATCGCGCCGTTTTCCGCCGTATCGCATTGCTGGATGACCACTGTATCGCCGTCGTTAATGCCGGCCTCGATCATCGAGTCGCCATCGATCTCCAACGCATAGTGATCGCCGCGCCCCAGCATGGAGGGTGGAATGGCCACACTGGCGCTGGGATCGCGCAAGGATTCAATCGGTGTACCGGCGGCGATTTTGCCCATCATCGGCAATTCAACCATATCGTTTGCCGGTTCAGGTATCTTACGCGCCGCAGCGCCGCCGGAAACAACGGTTGGGCGGAAACCGGGCGCGATATCAGGCTTCGCATTTTCCGGCAGCTTCAGAACTTCGAGGGCGCGGGCACGATGGGGCAGGCGGCGGATGAACTTTCGTTCTTCCAAACCGGTGATTAAGCGATGGATACCGGATTTCGACTTCAGATTGAGGGCATCTTTCATTTCGTCGAACGAGGGTGAAACACCATCCTCCCGCAGTTTTTTGTCGATAAACATGAGGAGTTGGTATTGTTTCTTGGTGAGCATCTCTGTCCCCTTAGTGATCCGCCTCGGTTAGGGCCAACGGTGGCGGTTAAAAAGCCTCAATCACGATTTAGCACCGTGTAGCGCCTGACGTACTAAATATAGAACAAAACCAAAACGCTTTTATAGGTTCTAGTTTGGTTCTCTTTTTGGGTCAAGAGGGAATCTCGCCATTTTCTGCACTT
>JAYQGD010000439.1:0-2937 GCA_038140415.1 Rhodospirillaceae bacterium | reverse complement strand
GCCAGCCGGCCAGCCAATACGCCAACATGACCAGCGTGCTGAACGGGTTCGAGCGTTTGGCCAACGGGGTTCAAGTGGCGTTGATCGGCGATCCAAACACGGATGACGTGGCCGAGCTATGCCGGACAGCATTGGCCGCCGGCAAGCCCGATCTAATCCTCTCCATCGTGCCGCCGGGCGCTGATCTGCCGGCCGGGCATCCGGCCACCGGTAAAAGTCAGGTGGACGATAAGGCCACGGCCTATGTCTGCGTCGGCAATGTCTGCGGCCTGCCGGTCACCGATGCCACCGGGCTCTCGGACGCCCTGGCGGCGGTGTAGAAATTTTCGATGGCGCACCTGTCTCTGATCAGCCCGGTGGGTGAACTCACCGTCTTCGAGGAAGACGACAAGATCATCTCTCTCGACTGGGGCCGTGCGCCGGAGGCGCGGATCACGCCGCTCCTCATGGAGGCCAAGACCCAGCTCCGGTTTTATTTTCAGAAAAAGCTCACGGAGTTCGACCTGCCGCTGGCCCCGGCCGGGACCGACTTCCAGCAGCGGGTGTGGCAACAGATGCAGGCCATCCCGTTCGGCGAGACGCGGACCTATGGCGAGATCGCCAAGAGGATTAAAAGCGGCGCGCGGCCCGTCGGCACCGCCTGCGGGCGCAACCCGATCCCGATCCTGATCCCGTGCCACCGGGTGGTCGGCGCCGGCGGCTTGGGCGGCTATTCGGGGGCAGGGGGGCTGGACACCAAAAAATCTCTGCTGGCCTTCGAGGGCGCACTCTAAGCTCGGCCACCAACACCGCATTGACAAGCGGGGGCTTGCACCCCTAACTCTCGGCATCAATTGAAAACCCCACTGGGAAAGGGAGACCCATGACAAAAGCCATCAAGATTTACGAGACCGGCGGCCCAGAAGTCCTAAGGTACGAGGACGTGGAGGTCGGCGATCCGGGCGAGGGCGAAATTCGAATCCGCCAGACCGCCTCCGGTCTGAACTTCATCGACTGCTATCAGCGCTCCGGCCTGTACCCGATGGATTTACCCTGTGTGCTGGGCTCAGAGGCCGCAGGCGTGGTCGAGGCGGTGGGTCCCGGCGTAGACATGGCCGTCGGCCAGCGTGTAGCCTACGCGGGCGCCAGAGGCTCCTACGCGGAAGAACGCCTGATCCCGGCGGGCGCGGTGGTGCCGGTGCCGGACAGCGTCGAAGACAACACCGCCGCCGCCATGATGCTGAAGGGCATGACCGTGCACATGCTGCTGCACAAGTGCTACGCGGTGCAGCCGGGCGACACGATCCTGGTGCACGCTGCCGCCGGCGGCGTGGGCTCCATCATGTGCCAATGGGCCAACGTGATCGGCGCGACGGTGATCGGCACGGTGGGCAGCGAAGAGAAAGCGGCCAAGGCGAAAGCCAACGGCGCGCATCACACCATCAACTACCAAACCGAAAACTTCACCGACCGGGTGAAGGAGATCACCGACGGCAAGGGCGTGCCGGTGGTCTACGATTCCATCGGCAAGGATACGTTCGAGGGCTCGCTGGATTGTCTGAAGCCATTCGGCATGCTGGTCACCTTCGGCAATGCGTCCGGCCCGATCGAGTCCGTGCAGCCCCTGACCTTGATGAACAAGGGCTCCCTGTCGGTGTGCCGGCCGTCCCTGATGCACTACACCGAAGACCGCCAGGCCGCGGCCGCAGCGCTGTTCGATGTGGTCGGCAGCGGCAAGGTCTCCATTGAGTTCGGCCAGTGGTTCCCGCTGGCGAAACGGGGGGAGGCGCTTATGGCGCTGGAAAGCCGGCAAACGACCGGGTGTACGGTTCTGACGATGTAGAGTTATGGGCGCCAGTGTCAGGCCTGTCCTGAGACCGGTGCCTCGAGACGTCATAGGCGGGCGGGCATCGCCGAGACCCGCGTATTTTTTGCCCCCTCCCCCTGACCCCCTCCCACAAGGGGAGGGGGGATAAAAACGGATCACCCCTCCCTTGATGGGAGGGGTCGCGCAACGCGCGGGGGAGGGTGGAAGGAGACTTTCGGCCTGAGGTCCACGGGTCACGGCGCTGCCGGCCCGTGGATGACGGTCTAAGTATTCATCGAGTCGAAGAAATCGTCGTTGGTCTTCGATTCCTTCAGCTTGTCGATCAGGAACTCCATGGAGTCGACCACGCCCATCGGGTTGAGGATGCGGCGGAGCACCCACATTTTCGACAGGGTGCCCTTGTCGACCAACAGCTCTTCCTTCCGGGTGCCGGACCGGGTGATGTCCATGGACGGCCAGGTCCGTTTGTCGGTGAGCTTGCGGTCGAGAATGATTTCCGAGTTGCCAGTGCCCTTGAACTCTTCGAAGATCACCTCGTCCATGCGCGAGCCGGTGTCGATCAGCGCGGTGGAGATGATGGTGAGCGAGCCGCCTTCCTCGATATTCCGGGCGGCGCCGAAGAACCGCTTGGGCCGCTGTAGCGCGTTGGCGTCCACACCACCGGTCAGCACCTTACCCGAGGACGGCACCACGGTGTTGTAAGCGCGGGCCAGCCTGGTGATGGAATCCAGCAGGATCACCACATCGCGTTTGTGTTCGACCAGACGCTTGGCTTTTTCGATGACCATCTCGGCCACCTGGACGTGTCGGGCCGCCGGTTCGTCAAAGGTGGAGCTGACCACCTCGCCCTTCACCGAACGGTCCATGTCGGTCACTTCCTCCGGCCGTTCGTCGATCAGCAGCACGATCAGATAACATTCCGGATGATTGGCGGCGATGGAGTGGGCGATGTTCTGCAGCATCACCGTCTTACCGGTCCGCGGCGGCGCGACGATCAGCGCGCGCTGGCCTTTGCCGACCGGGGTGATCAGATCCAGCACCCGGGAGGTGGGATCGTCCTTCATGTCCTGGACTTCCATCACCAGACGCTCATCCGGATAGAGCGGCGTCAGGTTGTCGAAGTTGATGCG
>JAYQGD010000438.1:0-2940 GCA_038140415.1 Rhodospirillaceae bacterium | reverse complement strand
AAATCTTGAACAGCTCTTCCATCTTGCCGCCGGTGAGCGGGATGGACATCAGGTTATGGCCTTGGCGGCCGGCGGCCTCGAAACTGTCGGGCGAAATGATCGCCGCGATCCAGAAGGGCGGGCGCGGCTGCTGCGTCGGGCGCGGCAGGACGGTCACGTCTTTGAAGCTGTGGAACTGCCCTTCGCTGGTGACGTTTTCCTGCTCCAGCAGCATCTGCACCTGTTCCAGGCCTTCGGCGAAGCGGGCCTTGGACTCATCAAAGTCCCGGCCGAAGGCTTCGAACTCGGACGGCAGGAACGCCCGGCCGAATCCGCATTCAAGCCGGCCGCCGGAAATTGCGTCCAGCATGCCGATCTCGCCGGCGATCTTCAGCGGGTGGTTGAAGATCGGCAGCACCGCGCCGGTGATGACCTTGGCGTTCTTCGAGCGCTGGGAGGCGGCGGACAGAAATACGTGCGGCGCCGGGGAGTAGCCGCCGTAATCCTGGAAGTGATGCTCGACCGTCCGCGCGTGGGTGTAACCCAGCTCGTCGAACAGATCGACCAGTTTCAGGCATTCCGCCCAATACTGTTCCGCAGATTTGACCGACGGTCCCACGTCGGGAAAAAACTGAACACCGAATTCCATAATTTAGCCTCCCTGATATCCGTTAGTTCTACCCCTTGGACGCCGAAAATCAATTCCCCGAATTGCGGCATCTCACCAGCTAGTGTCTTGGGATTTCCGGTCCCGTCTTATAGAGTGGCGCCGAAATTCAGCCTGTCAGAGAGTTAGGAAGCCGCATATGAAAGCCATGGTGTTGGAAAAACCGAACGAGGTGTCGCTGCAGACGGTCGATCAGCCGGAAGCAACGGACGGCAATGTCCTCGTGCGTATGACCCATGCCGGCATCTGCGGCACGGATACCAAAATTTTCGACGGCGCCATCCCGGCCAAATACCCGCTGATCATGGGACACGAGATCGTCGGCGAGTTGATCGAGGGCGACACGGAGGTGCCCACCGGCGCTCGCGTGCTGATCGATCCGGTGCTTTATTGCGGCGAATGCGCTCACTGTTTGGCGGGCGAGACTAATATCTGTTCGACCGGCGGCATCATGGGCCGGGAGACCGACGGCGGCTTCGCCGAATTCTGCATCGCGCCAAACACCCATATTTTTGCCCTGCCCGACGACATCGACAACAAGACCGGCGCGGCGATCCAGGTGCTGACCACAGTGATCCATGGCCAGGAAAAAGGCCAGGTGGGTCCCGGATCAACCGTGGTGGTGATGGGGTTGGGTGTCACCGGCCTGATGCATATTCAGCTCGCCAAGGCCTTGGGCGCGGACATGGTCATCGGCGTGTCCCGCAACGCGCACAAGCGGGCCCTGGCCGAGTCCATGGGCGCGGATATCGTGGTCACCCACGGCGACGAGGCGAAGAAAGCGGTGCTGGACGCCACCGACGGTGTCGGCGCGGACATCATCATCGAATGCGTGGGCTATCTGTCCGTGCTCGGCGAGGCCATGGGCCTGGCCCGGGCCGGCGGGCGCATCGTGCCTTTCGGGATTTATCCCTCCGGCGCGGGGGAATTGCCGTTCTATGATCTCTATTTCAAGGAGCTGGAGATCATCAACGCCCGCGCGGCGCTGGGCAAAGACTTCCTGACCGGCATTGACCTGGTCGGCAGCGGCAAGATTGATCTCGGCAGTCTGATCACCCACGAAGTGCCGTATACGGAACTGGGCACCGCCATCCGGATGCTGATGGAGCCCAGCGATGAACGCCTCAAGGTGATTTTGGAGGGGTAGGGGCCTACTCCGCGATCATGATCGCGGCGCGGCCGGTCACCTCGCCTTTTTCCACCAGATCATGAACGATCTCCGCCTCTTCCATGGGGCGGATTTCATTGACGATCGGCCAGACGTCGCCGCGCGCAACCAGATCCAGAACCTCGGTGACTTCGGCCTTGGTCACATATCGGCTGCCGAGCACATCGATTTCATTCTCCAGCAGATGCTTGGCGTCCACTTCGAACACATTGCCCGCGCCGCCCAGGGTCACAAACCGGCCATGCCGGCCCAATGACTTCACGCCGGCTTCGAGCGTCGACTTGGCGGACACATAATCGATGGAGACATCGACGCCCTTGCCGCCGGTGAGGTCCATCAGGGCCTCGACCGCGTCCACTTCGTTGGGGTTTACCACCTCGTCCGCGCCGGCCTGACGGCAGGCGCCGAACTTGTCGTCGGCCGTGTCCACGGCGATCACCTGGGCGCCGACCCATTTGGCCATGATCACCTGGTGAATGCCGAGACCGCCGCCCGCGCCGAACACCGCGACCGTATCCAAAGAGTTCACCTTGGCGCGCTTCAGCACTTTGTAAGGTGTGGCGAGCGCATCGGTGATGACGCCGATCTGCGCCGGATAGGTTTTATGGTCCAACCCTTCCGGCAGCTTGATGTAATTGTCGGCCGGCAGCTTGATGTATTCCGCATAACCGCCGTCGCAGTTCCGGCCGATATAACCGCCGGTGTTTTCGCACAAAGGTTCGGCGTTCTGCTGGCACCATTTGCAGTAGCCGCAGTTCAGATAGAAGTACGCGGTGACCGCATCGCCGATCTTCACGTTTTTGACCGCCGGGCCGACCTCGACGATTTCCGCCGTGATCTCGTGGCCGATGATCAACGGGAAGTCCGCAGGTGCGCGGCCCGCCTTCACGTGCTGGATGGTGAGGCCCGCCCCGCAGGCGATGACCTTGGCCACCGCTTCGCCCGGTCCTGCGACCGGATCGGGCACCTCGGTGAGATCAAACGGCTGGTTCGGTCCGTTGAGTACGAGCGCCTTCATGGCATGGCCTCCCGTTGTTTTTGTGGCTTAGTCGTAATTGGGCGGATCGTACATGAAGTTCGCCGCCTTCAGGAACAGAGTGTGGTTCACCCCATCCGAATGCAGGAA
>JAYQGD010000437.1:0-2955 GCA_038140415.1 Rhodospirillaceae bacterium | reverse complement strand
AGGGTCAGCGCCAGCGCCGCATTGGCGAACAGCAGCGGGTCCGCCTTGGACAATTGCTGCTTGCGGGCGGCGATGATGTCCGGCGCGGCGGCAATGAAGTCTTCCGGGAACATGCGCAGGATTGCCGCATCCAGCACCGCGCCCATTCCCTCGGTCGACGACTTCTGCGCCAGGATGCGGAGCGGCTCCTTCGCCGGGTCGGGAAAACCCGCCCCCGTGTCCACCAGCACCAGCTTGTCGATCAGCGATCCGTGATGGATGGCGAGGGTGCCGGCGATGAGTCCGCCGAAGCCGTTGCCGATCAGATCGGTCTCGGCGGTCAAGTCCAGCGCCCGCAGTGTCGCGGCGATCAGGTCCGCATAATCCTCCACCGCGTCACCGATGGGCCCCGCCGAGCCGCCGAAGCCGGGGAAGTTCAGCCGGGTCACCCGCCGCTTGGCCGCCAGCGCGTCGATCACCGCGTCATAAACGCTCATCTCCGCCAGCAGCGTCGGCAGCAACACCAGGTCCCGCCCGGCGCCCCGCTGCTCGTACTCGATCTGAAAATCTCCGACGGTGATGTTGGGCATGATCGCAAACTCCCTGATACGGAACCGGCTCTGTGACCATTCCGGCCGGTTGATCGTCAATTGAAGAAAGTCCCACTGGGACGGCGCGCCGAAACGCAACGGCAGGATACTCGTCCCGACCCCCGACGTCACGAACAGCGTCCGATCTTTGTCTCGATAGAGCCCACAATAGGCGGCGGGCGGCGCCTCTGACGGCACCCACAAGGGACCGACAAAGGGAAAACTGACCTGGCCGCAATGGGTATGGCCGGCAATCACCAATCCCTTTACCCCTTCTTCAAACGCGCCGGCGGGATCATGGGTGATCGACAGCTTGGGCAGCCCCCGGCACGAAGCGGTAAAATCCACGTATCGGAACCTCTGGGAAAGGGCGTCGCCCAAGCCGCGCACACAAACCGGCCCTTTTTTGGTCGCCAGAATGCGAGTCTGGTTCTCCATCGCGTCGACACCGAGCCGTTTAAAGGCCGCCAGCCATGCCTCGGGACCTGACCAGGATTCATAGTTCCCGAGGACAATCGCCCGCGGGACCAGGTCCACCTGCTTGAAAATGTTGATGACGTTTTCCCGGTGGGTCAGCAAACGTCAATTCCGGACGGATCGACAATGTAGTCTCCGACAAAGAGGATAATATCGGGCTTTGCCGCCTTCACGCCCGCCAGCAGTTGGCGGGTCGAGGCCAGCGCGTCCGGGCTTTCGGGCACATGGATGTCCCCAAGAACGGCAATGGTCAATGTGACCGGGCCGGCGTCCGGATCAACGATAGAGAAGGAAACGGCGTTGCGGCGGGTCTGCAGTTCCAGAATCACCGAAACCGCGACCGCTGCGCCGGCCAGCATCAGAAGAACCAAAAGCAGGGAAAATTTACGCATGGGGAGAAGGGCTGGATCAGGTGGCGGGGCACCGATCATAGCACACCGGGCCGCTCTGTGACCCCGATAACCGGCAAACGGATTAGAAGCGACAGTACTATGTCAGAAAAAATGGTAGCGGAGGAGCGCTACCGTCATTATCACAAGTTCAAGCCAAGGGTAGTCGTCCTGGACTAAGGGCTGCTTTGATGTTGAGAAAAGTGGGCGGAATTGCCTCCGCCCACGTTCCTATAACTAGATATCAACGGTCTCGGCAATCTCGATTGCGTCGTCAACTTCGATGCCAAGATATCGCACCTTGCTTTCGATCTTCGTATGACCGAGCAATATCTGGACGGCTCTTAAGTTTCCTGTCTTACGGTAGATTAATGAGGCCTTGGTACGCCGTAGCGAATGGGTACTATAAGTACATGGATCAAGATTGATCTCTGTGACCCACTTTTCGACCAATCTGGCGTATTGGCGCGTGGAGATAGACTTGAAGCCTTTCCCTCGTCCAGGGAACAAGAATGGTGAGTTTGGCCCCTTACTATTATTAAGGTACTGTTCAACGGCCGTTCTGGAGTGTTCCGATATTTCAAACGTCACGGGACGACCGGTCTTCTGCTGCCGGATAGTGGCCCGTTCTATCGTATATCCATTGGGAGCAACGTCGTCGATCCGTAATCGGACCAGATCACACCCTCGTAGCTTACTATCGATGGCCAGATTGAACATAGCTAAATCCCTGGCACGTCCATTCAGTTGTAAACGTGTCCTGATTGCCCAGACGTGCTTTGGCTTCAAGGGTGGCCTTTGGCCAACTAGTTTGCCCTTGTTCCAGGGTGTGCGGGTTTGATTCTTATATTGAAACAACAACATGGTCTTCCTCCATTTGGGTTAGAAAGACCTGTCAGATTAAAGAGGGATCAATCCGTAATGTTAGTCCGGACCGAGACTACCAGCGGATAATCTTAGAGACTGGGAAAATGTTACGAATGTGACCCAAAGCAGCCAATCACAATATCTCTTGTTGATCTTGGTAAACCTAGCTTTCATATCAATCAACAATGACAACGTCACTTGTTCTTTTGTTGGGTAATCAGCTGACCCAAGATATTTCGTCTCTTCGTAAATCACCACCTGGTGAAACACGGGTATTGATGGCGGAGATTTTGGTAGAAGCGACCTATGTCAAGCACCACAAAAAAAAGATAGCGTTAATTTTTTCTGCGATGCGGCATTTCGCGGAAGAGTTGATGCAGCTTGGGTATGATGTTGATTACATACGCTTAGATGATGCGGACAATACAGGCAGCCTCAAAGGTGAAGTAGAACGCGCTCTAGCCCGGCACAATTCTCAAAGACTGCTCGTAACGGAACCCGGCGAATGGCGATTGCGGGAAGAAATGAGCACTTGGGCAGCCCAACTGAGTGTCCCGATCGAGATTTTCGAAGATGAGCGTTTTATTGCTTCGCATAAACTTTTTACCAATTGGGCTGATGGCCGCAAGCAGCTGCGGATGGAATATTTCTAC
>JAYQGD010000436.1:0-2955 GCA_038140415.1 Rhodospirillaceae bacterium | reverse complement strand
CAAGCTCATCCGCCGGCGTTTCCAGCAGCACCTGACGCATGGCGTCCTCGTAGGGAAAATCCAAATGACCGGCCTCTACCCGCTGCTCAAGACCCTCGGCAATCGCCGGCCCGGCCTCACCATCAATCACCACGAACCCCGGCCATTCGCCGACGTTCTCATAAGACAGGGCCTCGGGCAGGATCTTGGAGAATTCGACAACTCGGCCCGCTGCGATGCAGGTCTTCACCGGCTCGTCGCCGTCCTCATAGCCGGGATCATAGGGCACCACCGTTTTTCCAGTCTGCGCCAGCATCCGGCCGATCATGTCCGGGTGATAGAGCACGTCCGCATCCATGAACAGAACCGGCCCGCCTTGCCGCAAAACATGCCGCGTATGCCACAGCGATACGCCCGAGCCCCGGCGAAAATCGGGGTTGTCGATGGTAACGACCCGCTCACCCGCCACCAGCCTATCAAGCTCGGCCCGTATCTCGTCCGAGCGGTAGCCGACGACCATCGTCAGCCGCTCGATCCCGAACCGGGATAGGACTTCCACGTGCCTTTCCAGCAGGGTCTTGCCGCCGAAGGTCATCAGGCATTTGGGCGGCAGTTCGGGCCCGTCATCGGAAAGACGGGTGCCGCGACCGGCGGCCAGCATCACGGCCTGGATGGCTTGATCGTTCATGAGAAACCTTGAGAGGACGTCACTTAGTTGAGATAGCCGTTTTCGGCAAACCAACGGACAGAGTCAACAACCGCGTCCTTGGCTGGCCGCGGCGCATAGCCCAGCTCCGTGATCGCCTTCTGCGAGCTGAAATACATGGGCTTCTTCGACATATTCACCCCGTCCACCGTGGTGAACGGCTCCTTGCCCGTCACGAGGCCGGCCCACAATTCCGAAATATAAGCAACCGGCAGCGCCATCCCATGAGGCACCTGAAACATCGGCGGCCGCTTGCCGGCGGCTTGGGTGATCAGGGTGAGTATCTCCTTCAGGGTCAGGTTCTCGCTGCCCAGGACATACTTTTCACCGAGCTGGCCTTTCTCCAGGGCCATCAGATGCCCGGCCGCCACATCATCCACGTGAACGATGTTGAGCCCGGCGTTCACATAGGCCGGTATCTTGCCCTTGGCGGCTTCGACCACCAGCCGGCCGGTGGGCGTCGGCTTAATATCGCCGGGACCGAGCGGCGCGGACGGATTGACGACCACCACCGGCAGACCGTCTTCAGCGTGCATTTTCAGCACCTCCGCCTCTGCCAGGAACTTGGACTTCTTATAAGCCCCGACCTTGCTGTCCACATCCGAAGGCGCGGTCTCATCAGCCTCGATCCAGGGCCCGGCAAAGCCCAGCGCGGCGACACTACTGGTGTAGACAATCCGGCCGATGTTGGCATTGGCCGCCGCTTCCATCATGTTGCGAGTGCCCTCGACATTGGTGCGGATCATCTCGTCCTTGTCCGGCGCCCACAGCCGGTAGTCCGCCGCCGTATGGATCAGCACCTCGCATCCGGCACAAGCCTTCTCCAGGCTGGCCCGGTCATTCAGATCGCCGAGAACGATTTCGGGCTCCAGGCCCTCCAGGTTCTGCCGGGGGCTCGAGTCCCGGATCATGACGCGCACGTCATCGCCCCGCGCCGTCAATTGCCGCAGAATAGCCCCGCCCACCAATCCGGTGGCCCCTGTCAGGAGTATCTTCAAGCTGCTCCCCTTGGACAAATCCGTCCCAAGTGTTTCGCCGGACACTATCCTCCTTTATATTAAATTGACAGGATGGTGTTGGGCGGTCATTTTCCGCCTCATCCGAAACCCATCCAATGTGATCGGACAGACTTTTGAGCAGCGAAAAACAAAAACTCCGTGTCTTGCTGGCCCAGCCCCGCGGATTCTGCGCGGGCGTGGAGCGCGCCATCGAGATCGTCGAGCAAGCGCTGGAGATTTACGGACCTCCGGTTTATGTCCGCCACGAGATCGTACATAACAAACGGGTCGTCGAGACGCTTCGCAAGAAGGGCGCTGTCTTCGTCGAGGAAGTCAGCGACGTTCCCGATGACGCCGTCACGATTTTCAGCGCCCACGGCATCTCCGAAGCAGTCGAGAACGAAGCCCGCCTGCGAAATCTACCGGTGATTGATGCCACCTGCCCCCTTGTCTCCAAAGTCCATAAGGAAGGCCAAAACCATGCCTCCAAAAACAGGGATGTGATCTTGATCGGTCACGCCGGCCATCCGGAGGTCGAGGGCACCATGGGCCGCATCCAGGGCGGCGTCCATCTGGTCACCGACGTCAATGACGTGGAGAACCTGAAGGTAAAAGATCCGGAGCAGGTCGCCTACGTCACCCAGACCACCCTCAGTGTCGATGACACCAAGGAGATTATCGAGGCGCTCAAGACCAAGTTCCCGGCGATCCAGGGCCCGGATGTGCGGGATATCTGCTACGCCACTCAGAACCGTCAGCAGGCCGTGCGAGCCATTGCCCCGGAAGTTGATCTGATGCTGGTGGTCGGCGCGCAGTATAGCTCCAACTCCAACCGGCTCCGGGAAATCGGCGACGAGCTCGGGGTCCCGGCTTATTTGATTGATGATGCCGACGGCCTCGAGTTGAAGTGGCTAGACGGAGTCCGGACCGTGGGCATCACCGCCGGCGCCTCCGCGCCCGAGGAACTGATCAACGAACTTCTCGACCGGCTGGAAGAACATCGCGACGTTAACGTTGATCTGTCCCAAGGTGTCGAGGAAAACGTGCAGTTCAAACTCCCCCCCGAAATCACCGAGGCGCAGGAAGCCCGCGCCCAATCGGGAAGCGCTTAAGCCATGGCGGTCCCGGCCATCCAACAGCTCCGCGTGGGCTCTTACATAATGAAGCAGCGCCTGAAGGGCGTGGAGAAATATCCGCTGGTCCTCATGCTGGAACCTTTGTTCCGCTGCAATCTGGCCTGCCCCGGCTGCGGCAAGATCGACTATGAGGACG
>JAYQGD010000435.1:0-2957 GCA_038140415.1 Rhodospirillaceae bacterium | reverse complement strand
CAACACCAAGATGGTGGTCGCGGTCAGCCCGGACACCGACATCAACGATCCGGCCCAGGTTTATCACGCCATCGCGACGCGCTGTGATCCGTCGCGGGACATCATCACCGTGGATAATACCCGGGGCTCCCCCTACGACCCGTCGGCAGCCCCCCTGGACGCATTCTGGCGCACCGTAGGCAAGATCGGCATCGACGCCACCCGCAAATCCCGCCACGACCCGACCGATTTCGACCGGTCCTGGCCCAAGAACTGGGACAAGGCCGACCTCAACGATTATCTTTAAAGGAGAAACGACAATGGACGCACCCAAACCCAGGATCACGGAAGAACCGGAACCGTTTATTCCCTACGTGGAGGAAGAGAACTATCCGGAAAGCCTGCAGCCCCTGCTCGGCCCCTATATCGAACGCATGGGATTTCTGCCCAACGCCCTGAAGCTCTATATGCACCGGCCTGAAATCGCCGGCACATTGTTCGCGCTCAACAGCAATATCATGCGCGATCCGTCATCGACCCTGGATCAGCAGCTCAAACGCAAACTGGCCGCCGTCGCCAGTAAGATCAACGGGTGCACTTATTGAACCAGCCATCACTGCGGCGTGCTGCAGAACGATGGAGAAGACGGCGCCGAGGGCTGGGATGTGGACAACGCGGAGCTGACCGAGTTGTTGACCGATCCCAAGCCCAAAGACGATTTTGAGAAGGCCTGTTTTGACTATGTGGAGGCCGCCTCTTTCGACCCGGCCAATGTGCCGGATGAAATTTTGGACAACCTGAAGGCTCACCTGAGCCCGCCGCAAGTGGTGGAACTCGCCTGCGTGGTGGGCTTTTGGAAGATGTACAACACCATCCACGACAGTTTGAAGATCCCGCTGGAAACGCATCTGCACGGGGTTTCGGGGTTCGTGGACCTGTAATGGCGGATACGTTCCCGCCCCTGACCGTCAGCCGGGAGGCGCTGCTGGAAGACAGCGGTGATCAGGCCTTCCGGCAGATGGTCTATGACCTACTGACCGTTTCCGTCCGCATGCAGCGGGTGCGGGACGAGGTCGCCGGGCTGTTGGGGGTCTCAGGCCCCCAACACAGCATCCTCATGTATATTGCCCACTTCGCCGGCGAGCGCGGCGTCAGCGTCAAGGAAACGGCGGAGCACCTGCACGTCTCCGGGGCCTTTGTCACCGTCGAGGTGAAGAAGCTGATGGACGGCGGCTGGCTGCATAAACTGACCGACCCGGACGACCGCCGCCGGGTGCGCCTGCTGCTCAGCCCCGACGGGGCCCGGCGGATCGCCGATGTCGCGCCGGTACTAAGGCAGATTAATGACCGGTTCTTCGGCGGCCTGTCGTCGGCAGACTTTGACCGGCTCCGGGACATGGCGGCGCGGCTGGTGGAGGGATCGGAAGATGCGTTGGACTTGATGCCGCCGCACCTGGATGCCATAGCTTCCGCCTGATCAAGCAATCCCGGAGAACCCACTTTGCCCACCAAGACCGTAAACGGCGCGACGCTCAACTATTCCGAAGCCGGCGCCGGAGAGCCTTTGGTTCTTCTCCATTGTTCGTCCAGCACATCCCGGCAATGGCGGGGCCTGTGCGAGCTTCTGGCCGGTGATTTCCGCACCCTCGCCATCGACATGTACGGCTACGGCGGCACCAGCGACTGGTCCGGCGACACCAAAGACCTCCTCACGGACGAAGGCGATCTGATCCGCGCGGTAACCGAGGATTGCCCGGACGGGTTTCACCTGCTGGGGCATTCCTATGGCGGCACCATATGCATGCGTCTGGCGCTGGAATTCCCGGAGCGGCTGAAGAGCCTCACCTTGATTGAGCCCACTACGCCTTGGCTGCTGGACCCCGTCGCCGACAAGGCGGCTTACGACGAAATTTCCAAGACCGCGCACAAATTCCAATCGGCGTTTGAAGCCGGCGATCCGGAACCGGGGATCGAATACTATTTCGACTACTGGAACGGACCGGGTGCGTGGCGGAACGCCCCCGACGACGTGCGGGCTTACTGTATTAAGACCGCCGAGAAAACCTACCGGGAGTTTGATGTGATCCTGGACCCGTCCCATCAGGTCGCGTCCTTGAGCGCACTTACCATGCCGTTGTTGCTGGTCAGAGGCGAGGTCACACGCGCGCCGGCACGGCGGGTGACGGAAATCATCCATGCCGCCCTGCCCCACTCGGCCTTGGTGGACATCCCCGGCGCGGGTCACATGTCGCCGATCACCCATGCGGATGAGGTGAATGAGGTCGTGGTGGGGTTTTTAGGGGTTTGTGATTAAATCTAGTCATCCCAGCCTTCGCCGAAGCGAAGCCTCGGCTTCGCGCAGGCAGGCACGGGCAGGCGAAGCCGAGACCCGTGGACCCATGTTTTTTTTTAAAATGGGTACGCGGATCACTACGCGGCCTAGCGCCCGCGCAGGTCCGCGCATGACTAAAATGAAGACCTACCCCGACCGTCGCCCCGCGAGATAACTGGGTGCAAGACCAACCACGGCGAGGACAACGCCGATGCCCGTCAGGGTCAGGTTCGGCATCACCATGCCGAAGCCGCCGAGCCCGGCCAGCACCCGTTGCCAGATCGCCAAGGGCGTCATGAAATACGCCTCAATGGCGGCGGCCAGAGCGATCATGCCGACAATGGCCGTCGCGGTTGCGGTGAGCACCAGATGCACCGGCCCGTCCATCAGCAGCTCCGGTCCAAGCACAAAGGCGAAGGGCACGATGAACGCCGCCAGGGCAAACTTTACCGCCTGCGCCGCAATGTAGAGCGGATTGTCTTCGGCGATGGAGGCGGCGGCATAGGCCGCCACCGCAACGGGCGGAGTCAGCGCCGACATCACCGCGAAATAGAGAACGAACATATGGGCCGGTAGGATCGGCACCTTGAGTTGGGTCAGCAACGGCGCCATCAGCGCGGCGGCCAGGATATAGGCGCTGGGCGTA
>JAYQGD010000434.1:1854-2960 GCA_038140415.1 Rhodospirillaceae bacterium | reverse complement strand
GCTTACATCATGCCGCCCATACCGCCCATGCCGCCCATGTCGGGCATGGGAGGCGCCGCCGGCTTGTCGTCGGCCTTCTCCGCCACCATGGCTTCGGTGGTGATCAGAAGACCGGCGATGGAAGCCGCATCCTGAAGCGCGGTGCGCACAACCTTGGTCGGGTCAACAATGCCCGCCTTCACCAGATCGGTGTAGGTCTCGGTCTGCGCATCAAAGCCCATGGACCCGCCCTTGCCTTCGAGAAGCTTGCCGGCGACAACAGCGCCGTCAACGCCCGCATTCTCCGCAATCTGGCGAACCGGCGCCTGCAGCGCACGGCGGACAATGTCCACACCAACACGCTGGTCGTCATCCGCCGCCTTCACCTTGTCCAAGGCCTTCGTGGCGTACAACAGCGCGCAACCGCCGCCGGGGACAATCCCCTCCTCGACAGCCGCCCGCGTCGCATTCAACGCATCGTCAACACGGTCCTTCTTCTCCTTAACCTCGACTTCCGTCGCACCGCCGATGTTGAGAACGGCAACGCCGCCCGCCAACTTCGCCAAACGCTCCTGAAGCTTCTCACGGTCATAGTCAGAGCTGGTCTCTTCAATCTGAGCCCGGATCTGGTTGCACCGGCCTTCGATGTCCTTCTTCTTGCCGGCGCCTTCAACAACCGTGGTCTCTTCCTTGGTGATGGAGACCCGCTTGGCGGAGCCCATCATATCGAGGCTGACGTTTTCCAGCTTGATGCCGAGGTCTTCGCAGATCACCTGACCAGAAGTCAGGATCGCGATATCCTCCAGCATCGCCTTCCGGCGGTCGCCGAAGCCGGGCGCCTTAACAGCCGCCACCTTCAGACCACCGCGCAGCTTGTTCACCACCAGGGTCGCCAGGGCTTCGCCCTCGATATCCTCGGCGATGATCAGCAGCGGACGGCCCGACTGAACCACCGCTTCCAATACCGGCAGCATCGGCTGCAGGCTGGACAGCTTCTTCTCGTGGATCAGGATGTACGGGTTGTCCAGATCGCAGGTCATCTTCTCCGCGTTGGTCACAAAGTACGGAGACGTATACCCACGGTCGAACTGCATGCCTTCAACAACATCCAGCTCGCTGTGCAGGCT
>JAYQGD010000434.1:0-1754 GCA_038140415.1 Rhodospirillaceae bacterium | reverse complement strand
GCCTTCGCGCCTTCACGCACGATCGCCTGGGCCAGCACCGTCGCCGTCGTCGTGCCGTCGCCGGCCTCGTCGTTGGTCTTGGAGGCAACCTCACGCACCATCTGTGCGCCCATGTTCTCGAACTTATCGGCAAGTTCGATCTCCTTGGCCACCGTCACGCCGTCCTTGGTAATGCGCGGCGCGCCAAAAGACTTATCCAGAACAACGTTCCGCCCCTTCGGGCCCAAAGTCACCTTAACCGCGTTCGCAAGCGTGTCGACGCCCTTAAGCATCTTCGCACGCGCATCCGCCTCAAACTTTACTTCCTTCGCTGCCATCTTGGCTTACTCCTAATCTTTAATGTGCCTGAACAGAACGCGCAGCCTTAGCTGACGATCCCCATAATGTCGGATTCCTGCATAATCAGCAGGTCTTCGCCGTCGATGGTGACTTCCGTGCCGGACCATTTGCCGAACAGAACCTTGTCACCCTTTTTGACTTCCATCTTGGCGTAAGAACCATCCTTCTTGCGGGCGCCGGGGCCGACAGCCACGACTTTGCCCTCGGACGGCTTTTCCTGCGCCGTATCCGGAATGATGATGCCGCCGGCAGACTTGGTTTCCTCGGAAACCCGCTTGACGGCGACGCGGTCATGTAAAGGTTTAAAACCCATAATCCTCTCCTCTTCGTGCACCGATCTCTGCCGGCGCCAAAGGTGTTTGAACAAAGAAATTGGCACTCCCAGGACGAGAGTGCCACTCATTTAGGTCGGGAGACCAATCCCGTCAAGGGGATTGTCTGATTTAAGCTTGTTCGAGCGCCGCGGCCCGGTCGGTCTCCGCCTGGATGGCGGCCATGCGGACAGCCTTGGAGACTTTGTTGAAGGCCCGGTTCTCGAGCTGGCGCACCCGTTCCCGGCTGATGCCGTATTCCTGGCCCAATTCTTCCAGGGTGATCGGATCGTCTTTGAGGCGGCGTTCGACAAAAATGTGCCGCTCCCGCTCATCCAGCTCATCCATCGCCAGCTTCAGCATGTCGTGCCGGATGCCGTCTTCTTCGGCGCGGGCGACGATGATCTCCGGCGAGGGGGTCTCGTCCTCCAGCGTGTCGATGAACTCCATACTGTCTTCTTCCGTGTGGGAGACTGGGGCGTTCAAGGAAAAGTCGCGGGCCGTCATGCGGCGGTCCATGTGCGCGATCTCGTCGGCCGGCATATTGAACTGATTAGAGAGCGCCGTCGCCTGCTCTTCCGTCATGTTGGAGGCATCGGCGATTTCCAGCCGGCGTTTGGCCTTGCGGAGGCTGAAGAACAGTTTCTTCTGCGCCGACATGGTGCCCATTTTCACCAGGGACCAGGAGCGCAGGATATATTCAGTGACCGACGCCTTGATCCACCACATGGCGTAGGTGGATAGCCGGAAACCCTTGTCCGGGTCAAACTTCTTCACGGCTTTCATCAAGCCTAAGTTACCTTCGGAAATCAGATCGGCAACCGGCAGGCCGTAGCCCCGGTACTGCATGGCGATCTTGGCGACCAGGCGCAGGTGGCTGGTGACCAGCTTGTGCGCGGCCTCCGACTCGCCATGGTCGAGATAACTTTTCGCCAGCATGAATTCTTCCTCGGCGCTCAGCACCGGGAAGCGTTTGATCACGTTCAGATAGCGGGACAGGCTGCTATCGCTGGACAATACAGGTAATGTGGTAACAGTCATTTTCAATCTCCCGTTTACTTAACGCAGTCTTATCCGAAACTCGGTCGTATCAAACCTCTGACA
>JAYQGD010000433.1:0-2968 GCA_038140415.1 Rhodospirillaceae bacterium | reverse complement strand
CGAACACGCTTGCGCGGCTCTCCGGGGACGCGTATGTGAACGCCATGTCTGACGAGACGAAACAATTGCGCCCGGTTCACGTTATCGGCGGCGGTCTGGCCGGCTCCGAAGCCGCCTGGCAGCTGGCGAAAGCCGGTGTGCCGGCGGTCCTGCACGAGATGCGGCCGCACCGGACAACTGACGCGCACCAAACGGATGGGCTGGCGGAACTGGTCTGCTCCAACTCCTTCCGCTCGGACGATGCCGATCACAATGCGGTCGGCCTGCTGCACGAGGAGATGCGGCGCTGCGGCTCGCTGATCATGCAGGCCGCCGACGCCAACAAGGTCCCGGCAGGCGGGGCGCTCGCGGTCGACCGGGACACGTTCAGCCAATCGGTGCAGGCGGCCCTGGAGGCGGACCCCCTAATCACCATCGAACGGGAGGAGGTCGCGGGCCTGCCGCCGGAAGACTGGGACAGTGTCATCATCGCCACGGGGCCCCTGACCTCCGAGCCTCTGGCCAAGTCCGTCGCCGAACTTACCGGCGATGACGGGCTGGCGTTCTTCGATGCCATCGCGCCCATTGTGCACAAGGATAGCATCGATCTGTCGAAGGCGTGGTTTCAGTCCCGCTACGACAAAGGGGAAGGGGCGGACTATATCAATTGCCCGTTGGATGAGGTTCAGTACAACGCCTTTATCGATAACCTGCTGAGCGCCGACAAGGTGACCTTCCACGAATGGGAGGAGAACACGCCGTATTTTGAAGGCTGCCTGCCCATCGAGGTGATGGCGGAACGGGGACGCGAGACCCTGGCCTTTGGACCAATGAAGCCGGTAGGGCTGACCAATCCGCACGCGCCCGATAGGAAACCCCACGCGGTTGTGCAACTCCGCCAGGACAATGCGCTGGGCACCCTCTACAACATCGTCGGGTTTCAGACCAAGCTCCGGCATGGCGAGCAGTCGCGGGTCTTCCGCGCCATCCCCGGTCTGGAGAATGCCGAGTTCGCCCGGCTGGGCGGGATCCATCGCAACACCTTCATCAATGGGCCGAAGCTTTTGGACGAGACCCTGCGGCTGAAGGCCGATCCCCGGCTGCGCTTCGCCGGGCAAATAACCGGCTGCGAAGGCTATGTGGAGAGCGCCGCCGTCGGGCTACTGGCGGGGCGATTCGCCGGTTTTGAGCGCTTGGACGCCCCTATTAACCGTCCCGAATCGGTCACCGCCATGGGCGCGTTGCTGGACCATATTACCGGTGGTGGGGACGCAAAAACCTACCAGCCGATGAACATCAATTTCGGGCTTTTTCCGCCTTTGGAGATGCCTCAAGCGGACGAAAACGGAAAGAAAATCAAAAAGTTAAGGGGGAAGGACCGGCGCGCCGCTTACGCCGCTCGCGCCCGCGAGGCAATCGGCGCCTGGATGCCGTAATCCACAGGTAAATTCAGTTTTCCCCCGGTATTTTTTCATTATCCACACGTCATCCACCTGAACGTATCGACAGGCTATTGCAAAGGCGGCATTATCCGCTTAGGGAAATGTGTTTGCTGGCAGGCTTGTATCAGGAGTTTCTTTATTTAAGCTGCTGATAGGAGTGAGAGTGAACTGGGAAAGTAAACTGGCGACGCAAGTCTCCCGGCCTGCGTCTCAATTTAGAAGTTTGTGCGCCGTGGCGGGGATCGCTGCGGTCTTGGCGCTGTCCGGTCCGGTGACCAGGCTGTCAATCGCGCACGCCCAAAGCGCCAGCATCCCGGTCGCGGCAAAACCCGATCCTGCCCTGCAGAGACTTCTCTTTACTGCCGTTCGTAATGACAACCTGAATGCGGTGCGCTCCATCGTTGACGCGGGCGCCGATGTCTCGATGCGGAATTCAAACGGGCAGACCCCGTTCGACCTGGCGATCAGCAGCGGGTACTTCGAGGTAGCACAATATTTGATCTTGGCCAGACGGCTTCAACAGCAACAAAAAGCCAGGGCCCAGGCAGCAGCCGCCAGTGCGCCGCCGGTGACGGCTACGATTGACCAGTCCAGTCCGGAGGCCGCGCCGGAGGTGGTGGTCGATGATCAACGACCGGCGGCAACCTCTGCGCCCCAATCACCTGTCCCCGTTGCTGCGAAGCCCGCCGCTAAAGCCATGCCGGCGGAGCCGCCTCAGCCGACCAGGGGGCCGAAAGCTCCGGCGGAAACCGCCCAATCGGCGGAGATGAAACGCCTGGAAGGCATCGCGGAGAAACTGGCCACCGCCGCGGAGGCTTTGGCCGCCGCCCAGAACCAGAGCCGTACAACGGCAGCGCGGAAACCTGCACCTCCGCCCGAAGAGGCGCCGTCCACGGTGATCGTGATCGGGCCGGATGGGAAAATTCAATCCACCCGCAAGATCAAGCCGGGTGAGGCTATCATCGAGGCGCCCGCACAACCGGTTGCGGCGGAGCAACGGCAAGACCTGCGGGTCGAAACTGACGAGCGGCAAATTCCAGTACCCGGACGGAAGCCGGTCTACGCCGCAGCCCGATCGGTGATGGAGGATCAGGAGCCCCCGGAGATCGTGGAAGAACGTGGGGTTTCCGCGCCGAACCTCAGCCGACTAAGCCCCGCCGAAGACGTCATGACGGAGACCAAGCCGCCGGAGTCCGTGGTGCCGGCCCGCCGTATCTCGCCCGAGCTGCGGGAAAATTTTCGGCGCAAATTGCCGTCGAGCCGGAGGCGAGTGCGCACTCGCGACCGGGGCACACCCGTAAGCACTGCGCCGCAAACACCGGAAGCGCCGGAAGTTGCTGTGATCGAGACGCCCCAGCATAAGCAAATTGCCGCAACGCGCACCGAAAAGTCCCAGGAGCCGCCCCAAGTAACGCAAGAGATCGCCGAAGTTAAGGCCCCGGCAAAACCGATGCCGGTCGCTCAGCCGGCCGAACCGGCGAAAGAAGATGTAAAGACTGAAGAGGACGAAAGAGGCCTGCTGAGCATGATGGTCAGCGGGCTAGGCA
>JAYQGD010000432.1:0-2970 GCA_038140415.1 Rhodospirillaceae bacterium | reverse complement strand
CCTAATATACGAGGGCATATCGTTTGAAGATTTCCTGAGCGGCATTGCCGATATTCGCGTATCAAAGAAGGAAGTTGCTGCCGAAGAGCGGGAGAAGTGGATCGCCGACCGCCTTGCCGATCATCGTTCAGGCGGCAGTCATTATCTCGAGAAGAAGAAGGGGCAGTGGCTGCAGATAAAAAAACAGCGGCTGGCGAACAATCAGGTGGTGACCTTCCACTCCGACGTGACCGAGTATGTGGAACGCGAGGCCGAGCTTGAGGAAGCCCGCCGGGAGGCTGATCTCGCCAACAAGGTGAAAACCGGAATCCTGGCCAAGCTGGATCATGAATTGCGGACGCCGTTGAACGCCATCATTGGCTTTTCCGATGTGATTGCCGCGGGAGCTTCTGATTCCTCTGGTACCCAACACCACAGCGCCCACGCCGAAAAGATTTTGGCGGCCGGCAAGAACTTAGAGATGCTGTTCGACAAGGTTCTGGAAATCTCCCGTCTGGAAGATAATGCGCTAGGACTGGATATGGTCGAGATTGGGCTGGAACAGGTGCTGGAGCCCTGCATCGCGGCGGCGGAAAGCCAGGCGCGGAAAACCGAACGGTCATTTAATCTCTCCTTGCCGAGCCAAACGGTGGTCCTGCGAGCAGATTTCGGCGTCTTGACCGGGGCGCTGATGCTTCTGCTGGACAATGCGTTCAAGTACACCGAGCCGGGCGGCAACGTCGATCTGTTGGTGGAAGCCAATCCCATCGCGGGTGTGACCTTTACCATCTCTGACGACGGGGTTGGCATCGATGCCCACGATCTTGATATCGCCCTGACCCATTTCGGCCGGGTGGAGAATGATTTAAATGGCAACTCAGACGGTTCCGGTCTGGGCCTGCCCCTGGCCCGTGGATTGGTCAGCGCCCTCGGTGGATCGACCATGATCAAAAGCGAACCCGGCAGTGGCACGACGGTCCATGTCCATATGCCGGCGGAAATGCTGATCAGCGCGTAAGTAATTTTCACTTGAATTGACCCTGATCAAGGCGCGCCAGCCCGACGCGTCCTAGTCTCTGATGGCCCCATCCGAATGAACGGAGAGGGGGCCATAGAAAGGGACGGTCATGGCTTACAAAGAAATCCTAGTGCACGCGGACACGTCGGACATCGGCCGGCATCGGCTGGAGATCGCCGCGTCGCTGGCGGCCAAGCACGAAGCGCACTTAGTTGGCTTGTTTACGGAGGGGACCACTTACGTGCCGCCCATGGCGGACCTGGCCCAGTTGCCGGCAGCCTATTTTGAGGAGCAGGAAGAGGCGGTGCGCGAGGAGTCGAGCGCTGCCCGCGAAACCTTTGAGGAAGTCTGCGCCAAATCGGGCGTGACAAACGAATGGCGCAGTGTTGCAGGATTGCCGTTTGATGTTCTGCTGACCAGTGCGCGTTACGCCGATTTGGTCATCCTGGGACAGCGCCCGCCCGCCTCGTTTCCGCTCCTGGGCGATTATCCCGGCGGACTGGTGCTGAGCGCGGGACGTCCGGTTCTCATTATCCCGGAAGTGGGCCGCTATGACACGATCGGGAACAAGGTCATGATCGGCTGGGACGGCGGCGCCCCGGCGACGCGCGCTGTTCACGACGCGCTACCGCTGATGGAAAATGCCGAGCTGGTGGAGGTGATTGCTATCAATCCGGAGGCGGCCGGCCATCACGGGCAGGAACCGGGTGCCGATATCAGCCGGCATCTGGCCCGGCATCGGCTGAACGTGGAAGCGGAGTCCATGACGGTCAAGAATATTGGCGTGGCGGATATATTGTTGTCCCGGGCGGCGGACAAATCGATTGATCTGTTCGTGATGGGGGCCTACGGCCATGCCCGCTGGAGAGAGATGGTGCTGGGCGGCGTCACCGCGCATATGTTGGAGAACATGACCGTGCCGGTGTTGATGTCCCACTAGACGGCGTGGTGGGGCTCGAACTCCTCGATCAGATCGTCGACCAGCGGAATGGAAATCTCCCGGCCGGTAAACGTGGCCAGCCCGTCGTCGGTCATTTTCTTGATGGTGCGGGACAGGGATTCCGGCGTGGTGCCGATCATGGATGCCAAATCATGCCGGGCGAGGGGCAGGGTAAAGCCGGCGCTACCGTCATCGTTGCGCTTGCCGTACTTGTCGAGAAGCACCACCAGCAAATGGGCAAAGCGCGCGCGGACCGAAAGGGTCGTGTTATGGAGGATTTTTTCCTCCGCCGCTTCCAGATTGTCGGACACGCGCTTGAGGTAGCGTAATCCCAGGGCGGGATTCTCCTGCAGCAATTTTCGCACCGTGGCGGCCTCGATATGGCAGACCCGGCTCGGCTCCAGCACCTCGGCGCTGGCGGTGTAGTCCTTGTCGGACAGCATGGCCCGGTAGCCCAATGTGTCGCCCGTGTTGGCGACGCTGAGCAGCACCGAATTCCCGTCCGCATCCGACTTCCGGATGCCGATGAGCCCGGACTCGATGCAATAGACGCCGGTGCAGTGATCACCCTCGTGAAACAAAACCTCGCCTGGCGCGTAATCGCGGCTGCGCCGTCCTTTATCCAACAGCGTTAGTTCTCCGTCGGACAACACGCACCATTCCGACCGTTCCCGGGTCTGGCAGGTAAAGCAGTTGGGCTGGGAAAATTTTTGGGCTTCTGCCGCCATACGCCGGTAATCGTCAGTTGCGGGGAACGAACAGAAAGTCGCCGCCATCATGACCGGCTTTCCTGACGTCCGAGAATTGAGGGGTTTGGTCAGCGTTGGTCATCACCGGCCGGCGAATGGCGTTGAAGAGGGAGTTGCCGTCCAGCACCCCGGCATTACTGTCCAGGGTCTTCAGAAGCGCGGAGGTAAACGGTGAATGGCCGGTGCCGTTGTTGTCGGCCACCGGCTCCAGTCCGCCCGACGTAATAACGACACGCGCCCGCTTCCGGGACATCTTCTTCAGAAACTCCGGGTCGCCCATGGTG
>JAYQGD010000431.1:0-2971 GCA_038140415.1 Rhodospirillaceae bacterium | reverse complement strand
GTTATGACCTATCCTCATTTTTCATGGCCCGCATATGGCCTGATAATTCAGCCCCCCACAAGGTCATTTGGGACTCGTCCGAATTGATGGTTTACTTGCTCACAATAAGAGGACTTTCTCCATGATGATCACATCCCGAGATGCGCTGGAACACCAACTAGAGGATATCAAACAGCAAATTCGGGGCTATACGCAGCCCATCGCCGGCTGCGACGCTCAATACCAACATCTGTTTGACCAACGCGAAGCCCTGGTCCGGGAAATCCGCGAACTGAAGGATGCGGCCTCTTAAGGTTTAAGCTTTCACCGGGTGCGCCCGCACCGCGTCTTCATTGATATCCGCGCCCCAGCCCGGCCCGTCCGGCACCACGATCTGCCCGTCTTCGATAATGGTCGGATTGGTCAGCAGATCGTCCTTCCACGGCACGTCATCCACCTCGATCTCCATGATCCGCACATTGGGTACGGCGGCGCAGAAATGCGCACTCATCAGATTGGCCAGCGGACCGGTGAAATTGTGGGGTGCCACGTTGACCTCGAACGTTTCTGCCAGATTGGCGATGCGCACGGACTCGGCCAGGCCGTTCCACGGCACATCCACCACCGCCACGTCCACCGCCTGGGCCTGGAAGTAGGGCAGGTAATCCCGCCGTCCATAGAGCGTCTCCAGCGAGGCAATGGGCACGGGCGTGTCCCGGCGCACGCTCGCCAGTTCCGCCGGCGCGTGCAGGTCCGCTTCCAGCCAGGTCATGTTGTGGGGCTCGCAGGCCCGCGCCACCCGGCGCAGCGCCTCCGGCCGGAAGGCGAAATTCACATCGATCTGCAGACCGGCGTCGGGGCCCAGGCCTGAGCGAAACGCAGCCAGTTGATCGGAGATGGCGGCAGCCACGTCGTTCTCCACATTGCGGCCGTGATCCAGTCCCGGCTGGAACCCGGAATTGAACATCTTGGGGCCGTCCGGGCCGAACAGCACCGGATTGGTCTTACACGCCCGATAGCCTTTGGCGACCACCTCTTTGCCGAGCGCCTCGAAGTCTTCCAGCTTGGTGATCGGAGGAATACCCAGCAGCTCCTCGAACAGCGCCGCATTGCGCACCCGGAAGGACCCGCAGTGTGACCAATAGACCGTGACCCGGTCCCGGATCAGGCCCCCGAACAAGCGGTTGGCCGGCACTCCGGCGGCTTTCGCGGCAATATCGATGCACGCGTTTTCGATGGCCGAGATCGCCTGCTGGCCGACGCCGCCCGCCGCCAAAGCAATATGCGAGGTCAGATTGGCGCTATTGGCGGCAAAGGCGCACGGGTCCATGCCGATGGCGCGCTCGGCGGTTTTGCGGATCACCTCGGTCAGGCCGGGGTTCCACCAGGTTTCGGCGAACTCCGACCAGCCGGTGAGCCCCTCGTTGGTGGAGACTTTGAGAAACGAAAAGGTCCGCCAGCCGCCGTCGGCATGCAGGTCTTCGATCTTGGTAATGCGCATGGGTGCTCTCCCTCTGCCCGCGTTATATCCCATGACGGCAGGGGTGGATACCGTCGGCGTTGCCGAGGGCGAGTATTCGCTGCATAAAGCACAGCCATGAACCAATCCGCCCAACCTTCCCCGTTTCTATGTAGCGCCATCTGGGCCTGCCTAGCGGCGCTGTCCTTTGCCATCATGGCGATCTCGGTGCGCTATCTGGGCGGCAAGTTCGACGCGTTCGAGGTGGTGTTCGTCCGCGCGCTGGTCGGCCTGTTCATGATCATTCCGCTGGTCAGCCGGGAAGGCATCCAGCGGCTGAAGACCACGCGGATGCCGATGCATATCGTCCGCGCGCTGTTCGGCACCACCGCCATGGCCGCCATGTACTATGCGCTCGCCGCAGCACCCGTGGCCCAGGTGATCGCGCTGACCTTCCTGATCCCGATCTTCACCACCATCGGCGCCGGACTGGTGCTGCGCGAAGCCGTCGGCGTGCACCGCTGGTTCGCCACACTGGCCGGCTTTCTGGGCGCGCTGGTGATCATCCGGCCCGGCTTTATCGAGCTGGACTGGCCGGCGCTTCTGGTCATCCTCTCCTCGTCGCTCTATGCCGCCGCCTGGCTCTGCGTGAAGTCGCTCACCCGCACCGACGACGCCAGCGTCACCGTGTTCTGGCTCAACGTGTTGATGATCCCGATCTGCGCGATCCCGCTGTTTTTCCTCTGGGTCACCCCGGATTGGAGCGATCTGATCCCCCTCGGCATCATGGCGCTGTCGGGCTGGGCCGCGCACTATTGCCAGGCCCGATCCTTCCGGGACGCCGACGCCAGCGCGGTCATGCCGTTTGATTTCCTGCGACTGCCGATCGCGGTCACCATGGGCTACATCCTGTTCGCCGAGATCCTGGACGCCTGGTCCTGGGCCGGCGCCATCATCATCTTCTCCGCCGGCTACTACATCACCCGGCGGGAGGCCCTCGCCCAGAAGAAAGTCCAAGAGAACGCCAATGGCGGCGGGGACGGCTAAGCCCGTTGCCCGGCCCGGCTTTTCTTGCATACTGAGCCGATGAGGGATCCCTTTGACATGGCCGTGCAGGCGTTCGAGAGCCGCGATCTGGCGCGGGCGCGGATGCTGTGCGACGAGGGACAGCGCGCCAACCCGTTCGATGGCCGGTTTATGGACCTCACCGCCATGATCTCGCTGCAGCAAGGCCAGCCGGAAGCCGCCCTCGCCCAAGTCAACAACGCGATTTCTCTGGAAAGCGGCAACAGCGACTACCACGCCCACAAGGGCATGATCCTCAAGGCGCTGGGCCAAATGGACGCGGCGCGCGAGGCATACGAAGCGGCAGTCGAATTGGCGCCCAAGTCCTTCCTGGCGCACTACAATCTTGCCATTCTTCTCCGCGAGATGCGGGAGTATGAGACCGCCCTCACCCACAATAAACTGGCCGCCGAGCTGGCCCCCGATTTCGACTGGGCGCTGAACAATCTCGGCATCTCCTATCAGGAG
>JAYQGD010000430.1:507-2980 GCA_038140415.1 Rhodospirillaceae bacterium | reverse complement strand
AGATACCGCAGGGCGAGACCGAATAAGCTTCCGCGTACAATTTCCCATGTCCCGAAGCGGCCGCCACATTGACCGTCCAGTGACAGGCGGAGCTCACATCGCAGGTCCGGCCCGCTTCGAACGTTTGATAGGCGCCGACCTTGTCCCCCAGGTCATGGCGCTTGCCGTCCTTGGAGTCCAACTGTTCCCGGAACTCGTAGTCGAGTCCTTCCTTGGCAAAGTAATCCTTTTCCTCGGCAACCCACTCATGCAGCCGCATGTGCGGCGCGATCACAAACTTAGACATGCTTAATCTCCCTAAAGCATCGCGGCATCAATCAACCGCTGCAAAATCATCCAACGCAAATTGATATCATATGTTACTAATTCGTCAAACAGGAAATATGATCTAGTGCCGGTCGCCCAACTGAACCGCATAGAACTGATCAATCCCCACCTGGGCACGCAGGTCGGTACTGTCCTGCCCCCCGGCCGCGCCGGAATACGGAATGCCGGTCGAATCCGCCACCCGGACAAATCCGTGGAAGGCGGCAGCCGTCGCCGCCACATCAACCAACGCGGCTTCGCCCAAAGCTGACTTCACTTTGCCGCGTAGACTTTTGAGCTTGTCGGCATCCCGCTCAACGACAACCTCCGCGAAATTCGCCAGGAGTTTTGCGTGCGGGATGTCTCCATCGTCAGCGACCCCGCCGGTCACCCCGGTCAGGTCGAAATCGGCTTCTTGGTTTTTTGAGCTCTCACGGAGCATAAAGGCATGCGCCGTCGTTCAGTAAAGACACTGATGAAGGGCTGAGACCCTGGCCGCAATCACCTCGATCTGCGGCCGGCTGATGGCCCGAAGGTCTGTATCAAAATCGTAGACACTGGCGCCGGTCAGATAGTGCGACCCGGCCAGATCCCAGTATCCGCGTTTGGAGTCCGGCACCGCCGACAAGGCGCGGTGGATATAGCCGGCCTTGAGGCTCGGATAGAGCGGTCCATCGGAGTCGGTGGCATCCTCCGGCTCGGTGATCGGCACCCAGGCCACCTGCTTCTTCGCGCCGGGAGACCGATAGCCGCTGGGCTCACCTGCTTGAGCAGGCAACAAGTCGTTGTCGGGCAGCCCCATGGCGAAGGTAAATGTATCCATCATCATGGTCATCGCCACAATGCCGACCATTTCAATGTAGGCCTCCGGTGCGATGGAGTCGCCGGTAGTTTCCTGATACCAACTCTCGCTCAACCGGCCCGGATCGGAAACGATCCGGTGGACAACTTCCACCTCCGCTGCCGAAAGCTCGCCGAGAGACGCATGATCCCCCTGCACAGCGTTGGGCGACAGCGCCGCCTTTTGCTCCTTGCAAAGCGGGCATTGCCGGGCGTTCCGCACTTCCGCCGCAACAGCTACCCGTTTCGCCCCGTCAAGCCAGGTGCCCGGCGCGGCAAAGTGCTCGAGCGCGTTCTGATGAGACTCGGCCAAGTCGTCCCGCATGTTATAACCAGAATTTTCGTATGAGACCGCCAAGACCGCCTCCCTCGTTTAAGTTTGCTGGTGGGCGTATCTTCGCCAAAAAACGGACGGGGATCAATTCACCTTGTGGGGACCGCTTAGGTCTTGCCGCCGCGTTTGCGCGGCGCCACCGGCGTGCCCAGCTCCGCCGCGATCAACTCTCCCAGCAGCTCGAACTCCGCCGTCCGGGCGCTTTCAGTGCGCCAGATCAAGCCGATGTCGCGCCCGCGCTCGGCCCCCGCCAAGGGCCGGCAATCCACCCGGATGCCCCGCAACAAGCCGGCATCTATGGCCAGCTTGGGGATCAATGTTATGCCGAGCCCGCCTTCCACCATATAGACGAGCGTATTTAGACTGGTCGCTTCCACGGCGGCGCCTTCCGGCTTCAGGCTGCAGACCGACATGGCGTGATCTTTCAGGCAGTGCCCGTCTTCGAGGAGTAAAGGCGGTTCCGCCTGCAAGGTTTTCAGATGAATGCTCTCTTGATCAGCAAACCCATGCCCGCGCGGAAACACCACGAAAAACGGATCATTGGCGACGGTTTTGGCGGTGAGCCCCGATGTGTCATGGGGCAAGGCCATGATCACGGCGTCCAGGTCGCCGCTCCGCAACTTGGTCAGCACAGCCTCGGTTTGCTCTTCCCGGAGGTACAAACGAAGCTCCGGGTAGTCTTTGCGCATTTGGGGCAGCAGTCTAGGCAGGAGAAACGGCCCGATAGTGGGAATAACGCCCAATCTAAGTTCGCCCGACAACGGCGCTTCCGACGCCGCCACCAAGTCCACGCTATCCTCGGTATCGCGAAGAATGCGCCGGAAGCGTTCCGCCAGCTCATTACCCAACGGCGTGAACGTGACCCGGCGCTTGGTGCGCTCCACCACCTGACGGCCCAGCAAATTCTCAAGCTCCCGGATGCTGGCGCTGAGGCTGGACTGCTCCACCAGACATACTTCGGCTGCCCGGCTGAAATTTTCATGATCCTTAAGG
>JAYQGD010000430.1:0-497 GCA_038140415.1 Rhodospirillaceae bacterium | reverse complement strand
CCTTAAGGGCGACGAAGTGCCGCATCTGACGGACGGAGGGGAGAGGCCTGATTTTCATCCGGCCATTATATCATTTTTTCCAATAATAAATGGAATTATTACAAATTTTTCAATTTCATTGAAATTTCTTAAAGTTGCCACCACATCAGTTACAGCCCATCGCAATGGAGATGAACATGCAGCAAGCAACACCCACCTCCCCCTCCGCAAGCGGCTTGGCCGCAGCATGGCGGCGCTTCTCCCAAGTATTCTCGGTCGACCACTTTCAGGTCCGCCCCTAAGTCACATCTGCAAATTTTGAATTGAGTTGCCCCAAATGGGGTGACGGAGAGGACTACCCCCGCGGCCCTCTCCGTCCGGCTGGGCGTCGGCCGGATCCCGACGAACCGACGCTGTGCCTATTTTGTTTCAGCCGGAACGATTTCTCTTTCTCAGTATTTGTATATTACTTAATTATAATAATATTACAATATTTTTTATTTAATAATTATTATATT
>JAYQGD010000429.1:0-2981 GCA_038140415.1 Rhodospirillaceae bacterium | reverse complement strand
TCCACCGGGGCGAGATCGAGCCCGATCCGTCCAACCTGGATCTGGCCCTCGAGATTGTGAAGGGCTGAACCTGCCGTGAGCACTGATCAGAGTTCCGGTTTAGGCACCAAAGGCTATATCCTCCTGATCATCGCCATGCTCGGCTGGGGAACCTCCTGGCCGTTCATCAAACTTGGCCTGAACGAGATACCGCCCTGGACCTATCGTGGGCTGATCGCACCGGCGGCGGCCACCTTGATCTTCGGCTTTATCCTGCTGTCCCGGCAAAAGTTCGTCTGGCCCGCCGGTCAGTGGAAAGTGCTCATCATCGCCTCGCTGTTGAACATCAGCGGCTGGCATGTGTTCAGTGCGCTGGGCCTCAGGGAGCTGGGCGCGGGGCACGGGGCGATCATTGCCTACACCATGCCGTTGTGGGCCGCCAATTTCAGCGTCTGCTTTTTAGGCGAACGGCTGACCGCCGCCCGGTGGATCGGGCTCGCCATCGGCATCGCCGGGTTGGGTGTGTTGTTGACCGGGGAGCTGGGCGTCATCCAAAGCGCGCCCGTGGGCGCCATACTGATGATCTTCGCCGCTGTTTTCTGGGCCGGCGGCACAGTGGTGCAGAAAAGCGTCGCCTGGACCCTGCCGCCCCTGCAACTGGTGGGCTGGCAGTTGGTCATCGGCGGCTTGCCGATCACCATCACGGCATTAATTGTGGAATCGTCGCAATGGGCCCCGGTCAGCAGCACCGCCGCCTGGTCGACCGTCTATGTGCTGCTGGTGCCGATCATGCTGTCCTGGTTCTGCTGGTTCCAGGTGGTGGAGCGGGTGCCGGTCACGGTCTCCACGGTCTCGACCCTGTCGGCGCCGATCCTCGGCGTGATCAGTTCGGCCTATGTCCTGGGCGAAGCGGTCGGCTGGCGCGAAGTTGTCTCGCTGCTGCTCATTTGCTCGGCGCTGGTTTTGGTCCTCTCGCCCGTTAAAAATCCAGGCGGTCCGAAACGGTTCCAGGCCGGCTAGGGAAAGGAAGGCGCACCATGACACGATCTCTGTTCGCAGCACTCATCGGGCTATGGCTCGCCGCACCGGCCTGGGCGCAAAGCAACCTGCCGCTCAAACTGATCAAGCTGCCGCCCGGTTTTAAGATCGCCGTCTTCGCCCAGGTGCCCAACGCGCGCTCCATGGCGGTTGTGCCGGAGCTCAATGCCGTCTTCGTCGGCAACCGGCGCGGCCACCGGTTGTTCGTCGCCACCGGCGTCACGGGGACCAGCGCGGCAGCGAACGTCGCGCAAATCGCCAGCGGGTTGAAGAGCCCTAACGGCATCGCCTGGAAAGACGGGCACCTCTATGTGGGGGAACAGCACCGGGTGTTCCGGCTCAAGGTCCCGTCGCTCGAGTCCATCGGTCAGCATCAGCCGGAAATCCTGTTCGACAAGCTGCCGGACAAGGGCTGGCACGGCTGGCGCTATATCGCCTTTGACGGCCAAGGCCAGCTGCATGTCGCCGTCGGCGCGCCCTGCAACATCTGCCGGGTGAACGGGCTGGAAGGCACCATCATCCGGCTCACCGGTAACAATCAAGCCAAGATCATCGCCCGCGGCATCCGCAATTCCGTCGGCATCGATTTTCATCCCCGCACCGGGCATATGTTTTTCACCGACAATGGCGCGGACAATATGGGCGACCTGGTGCCGCCCGATGAGCTGAACCACGCGACCCGCGACGGCCTCCACTTCGGCTATCCCTTCTTCGGTGGCGGGACGGCGCGCACCGGCCAGTTCAGAAGCCACTCTCTGCCGGCCAACAACACCCCGCCGGTGGTTGAGTTCGGGGCCCATGCCGCCGCGCTCGGCATGCATTTCTATCGGGGCTCGCAGTTTCCGGAGGCCTATCGAAATGATGCGTTCGTCGCCCAGCACGGCTCCTGGAACCGCAGTGATCCGTTCGGCTATCGGGTGATGCGCATCCGCATGGACCCGCAAGGCAAAGTGCTGGGCAAAGAAGTCTTCGCCGAGGGCTGGCTTCAGGATGGCCAGGCCTGGGGCCGCCCGGTGGACATCAAGGAACTGCCCGACGGCTCACTTTTGGTCTCCGACGACGAAGCGGAAGTGATCTACCGGATTTGGTACGCAGGCTAGCCCTACCCTACCCCGACATTGTCGATCAGGCGGGTTTTGCTGAGCCAGGCCGCGCCTAAAACCCGCGCGCCGGCCGAAAGGTCCGTGACCGGTTCCAGGCTGAGCGGATGGCGGCCGGTAATGTAATCGACGCTTTTAAACCCGGCCTCCAGAACCTGTTGCGCCGCGTCGGCTTCCGCCGCCGCAACATTGCCACCGGCTTTCAAGGCCTCGGCCACATGCACCAACGCCGCATTCAACGCCGGGGCGATAGCTCTTTCCTCCACCGACAGATAGGCGTTACGGGACGACAGCGCGAGCCCGTCCTCTTCGCGGATGATCGGGCAGCCGACGATCTCCACCGGGATATCCAGGTCCGCCGTCATCCGTTGGATGACGCAGAGCTGCTGGTAGTCCTTCTCGCCGAAATAAGCTTTGTCGGGCAGGGACTGGATCAACAGTTTGGAGACCACAGTCGCGACACCGGTGAAGAAACCGGGCCGGCATTCCCCTTCCAGAATATCGCCGATGCCGGGCACGGAAACGGCGGTGGTTGAGCCCTCCGGATACATTTCCTCGACGCCGGGGGCGAACAGTAAATCCACACCCCGGTCGGCCAGGGCCGCCGCATCGCCGGCCTCGTCCCGCGGGTAAACATCGAAATCCTCGTTGGGGCCGAACTGCTTGGGGTTCACAAACAGGGTCGTGCAGGTCCGGTCATTCTCCGCCACCGAGCGCTCCGCCAAAGAGAAATGCCCCTCATGCAGCGCGCCCATGGTCGGCACCAACCCGGCCGTTAAGCCGTCCTTCCGCCACGCTGCCATGACGGCGCGCAAGTCTTTCACGGTTCGAACGATTTGAAGAGTGGACGCTGTGCCGGTCACG
>JAYQGD010000428.1:0-2998 GCA_038140415.1 Rhodospirillaceae bacterium | reverse complement strand
CTTTCGGACAGTCTGTATTTGGGCGAGATACAGTTAACGTCGAAAGTCGGTTAGCCTGATAGAGTAAATTTCACGCACGCCAAACGGCGGCCTCCCTGGGGGCTCTACCAGCGTTCTTCAAGAGATGAACTGATCTACCGGGCGGCCGGGGAAACTGTTTAGCTCCCGCCTTTGGCGGCTTTCTCTGCGCGGATGCGGTCCCGGGACCAGCGCGGCAGCAGGATGCCCCGTTGTGGGCCCTTGTCCACCACATACTCGAACGCCCGCTTGTAGAAGCGCGCCGGCAGGTAACCGGGGATGCGGAAGATTTCCTTGCCGTCGTCGCCATAGAACAGCGTGGTCGGGGTAAACTGCACCAGGACCCGTTCCGCATACTTACGTTCATCGATGACGGAACCGTCCATGTCGGTCACTTCCTTGGAGCCGTACATGTTGATCTGCAGCACGTCGAAGTGCTTGGAGATGTACTTCACCAGGTCCTTATCGGCGAAATTGATCTCGTGGAGTTTTTTGCAACTGCCGCAGCCGGGCTGCTCAAACAACACCATCAGGCCTTTGCCGGCTTTCTTGGCTTCCTCCAAGTCCTCTTTCAGGTCCAGAAAGGAAATGTTCTTGAACCAGGATTGGGAGTGGATGCCGTCTTCCCGCTTGGCGGCGGCGGACGCCGGGTCGGCGGACACGGTGACGGCCAAAAAGGCGGCAGCCAGGAGGGCAAAACCAACAGCGCGGACGTGGCTCATCTCATTCATTCCTTTGAAACCGGCGAGTGCGCCGGGAAGCCTCACTGGGCCGACACTTTAAGCCCGAAAGGCGGTCATTGTCATCAAAATTGCGCGTTTAGAGAGGCTGGGAACAGCCGAAGACCTCCAGCCGCTGGGCGTCGTGCAGCATTTCGTCGGGCGTGTTCCAGAGGAACATTTTAAGCCGCTTGGGCGCGGCGATGGCCCAAAGTTTCTGGATCGGCTTAATGTCCGCGGCCCCCGCCATATTCCGGGTCAATGCCAGGTAGTTGCAGTTGGCGAACACGGTGGCGTCGGTCAAACCGGCCGGGGGCCGGGCGACAAATCCGCCGACGAAGGTCAGCAGCGGAATGGTGATGTCTTCCAACGTGTCCAGGTTCAACCGCGAGGGGAAGTCATGAATTTCCACGATGATCTTATGGCGCAAGTCTTCGTCCATGGCGCGCAACGGCGTGAGAACTGTGGAGACGTTTTCTCCGCCCACCAGCGCCCGCGAGCTCACGGGCACGATCAGCCGCTCCGATCCCGCCGGGTGCAAGGCGCCCAAGCCGGCAAGTGCCGGGCGGTCGCCATTGCCAACTTGGCCGTGGGTTCTTTTTCCGGGAATCCGTGGCCGACGTCTTTGGCCCAGGACGGGCTGCCGGCCAAAACGTAAAATGAATTGTTTTTGTGGCTGGCGGGCGAAATGACGGGAACCAGCTGAACGTCTTGCTTCTCAATCTTCATCAGGGTTCCGCATGCATTTTTTAATACCTATAGGGGCGAATTTCGCAAATGAGCGCCGTATTCCCCACGATTTGGATATGGCGACGGCGGGCCGCAACTACAATAGATTTTTTAGGTTTTCCCTAGGCCCCGCGAATAGTGTTGATCAGGCCGCCGGCATCGTTGGGGAGTTCATCCCCCCGCCAGGCCACGTGACCATCGGGGCGGACCAGGACATAGTCCGCGCCATACATCTCCCGGATGGCGGGTTCGTCGATGTTTTCGACGGTCAGAGGCAGACCCGCTTTCGCAGCAGCGGCCGAAAGAGGCTCGTCCCCACTGTTAAAGGCCAAAAGAACAAAGCTTTTGCCGAATAGGTCCAGCGTGGAACGTCCGTCCTGCATGAATATATGAGGCGCGCGGGCCCCGGGCCGGGCGCTGGGGGCGCAGACCTCAATGGCGTCGGGCTGGGCAGGCGTCCCGTCCGGGACACAAATGGGGGAGTCGTCGTAGCGGTAGCCGATCTGCAGGCCTTCGGTGCGGAACATTTGGCCGATGGTCTGCACCAGTTCCGCGCCCAGCTTCTCCCGGAGCGCCGCGCCGGCCTCGTCCGCGTCCTCGATCCCGGCGAAGTCGTCAAACTTCAGGTGGTTGGAATGAAACTCCGTCGCCATGGAAACGTTGCGCAGGCCGATGGGCCGGCGTTCGGCGTCATAACTGTCCAGCATGTTTGGCCCGCCCCACCCGTCGATCACGGCGGCCAGCTTCCAGGCGAGGTCTGTGGCGTCGCCGATGCCGGTGTTCATCCCCATGGCGCCGGTGGGGGATAATTGATGCACGGCATCGCCGGCCAGAAACACCCGGCCATGACTGTAGGCGTCGGCGACCACGCCCCGGCGGATCCATTGGCTGACCCCGACCCAGTCAACATCCAGGTCCCGGCCGAGCGCGCGGCGGAGGAAGCTGTCCTGATCGAGGTTGTCGAGATCGGCATCTTCCGGCGTATCGAGCACCATCAGCCGCCACAACGCATTCTCCGGATCGATGATGCGAATGTTGGCCCAGAGCCCGTCTTTGTCGAAGGCGAGGAAGAACGTCGCGGCCGGCCGGCCGAGTTTGTTCAGCATATTCGGCGCTTTGAAATAAAAATGTAGCGGCCGGCCCAGCACGTCATCGCCGCTGAGCCCGATGCCTAGTGCCTCCCGGATGGGGCTGTTGGCCCCGTCGCAGCCGACCAGATACCGCGCGCGGATAGTCCGGGTCTCATTGGTCTCAAGATTGATGACTTCCGCTTCGACGCCGTCGCCCCTATCCGTGAAGCTTTCCAGCCGGTGGCGGTGGGCAAGGCGTACCGCCTCGAACCCCTCGGCGAATTCCTTCAGGATCGGGTCGAACCAAAGCTGGGAGCATATCTGCAGATTGACCGGACTGGCCGCGCCGGGCTTTTGATCCTTCTTCGCCGGGCGGGGCATTCGGCCCAATTCATAGCCGCCGATGGATGTCACAAAGCAGATATCCATCGGATAGTCGTTGGGGAAGGGGCAGTCCATGAC
>JAYQGD010000427.1:0-3013 GCA_038140415.1 Rhodospirillaceae bacterium | reverse complement strand
TGATGCCCACAGGTACGCCGTGAAGGGGGCCCAGGGTATTGCCGGCGGCGCGGTAAGCGTCCAAAGCCTCCGCCTGTTCGCGGGCAAAGTCCGGATCCAGATGGGCCCAGGCCTCAATCTCGCTGTCTTTGGCAGTGATCGTCTCCAGGCAGGCGTCGATCAGTTCCAGGGACGTGATGGCGCCATTCCGGATTTGATGGGCGGCTTCGATGGCCGATAGTTGTGAAAGCGACATGAGCGGTAACACAGGCGTGTTTAGCCGGCGCCTTGACCATTTCCATTGCCGTTGCGCTTACGCAGGCACGTATTCCAGTAATCATAGAAAGCCAGCGCGAGGACAAAGACGGTAATCACGGCGAACGGAAATCCGCCCCAAAAGCCGGCGAAACCAGTTGAGATGCTGTGCGATAATCCGATGGTGAAAGCCGCAATCAACAGTAAGGCGATCAATCCGGAGAGTCTCTCGATGTTCTTTTGGGACATAAGCTCAGCATCTCAATCAGGGTTTATAGGGGCCAAACAGCCAGTCGGGCAGCCACAACGCGATCTGCGGATATTGATACAAAAGGACCATCACCCCAATGACGATCGCGAGGTAAGGTATGATGCCGCGAAAAATATCGACCAACTCGATGAGCCTCCCCAAGACCCCTTTGAGGTAATAGGCCGACATCGCCATGGGTGGGGTCAGGAACGATGTCTGTAAGTTCAGCGCCACCAGCATGGCGAAGAAGTACGGATTGACGCCGAAGTTATCGAGCATGGGCAGGAAAATCGGCACGAAGATGATCAGAATTTCCGACCACTCCAAGGGCCAGCCCAACAGGAAGATAATGGCTTGCACCAGGACCAGGAATTGCCAGGGCTCAAGATTGAAGCCAAGAATGAAATGTTCGATGGTCTCGTGCCCGCCGAGGTAAGAGAAGACCGAAGCGAAGGTCCACGACCCGACAAACAACCAGCATACCATGGCCGTGGCCTTGGCCGTCAGGTAGACGGATTCCTTGAGCATCGTCCAGGTGAGAGACCGGTAAATCGCGGCCAGGACCAGACCGCCGAGGGCGCCCATGGCGGCGGCTTCCGCCGGCGTCGCTAGACCGCCCAGGATGGACCCCAAAACCAGCAGGATCAGCACGGTCAAAGGAACGAAGGAGGTCAGCAGCTGGATGTAGACGACGCCCCGCGGCGGGACATCCTCGTCTCTCGGCTTTGGTGCGATATTCGGATTAATCAGCACCCGAAAGATCACATAGACGATGTAGCAACCGGCCAGCATAAAGCCCGGAAGAACAGCGGCCGCGTAAAGGCGGAGCGGCGACAACTCGGCGATGGCCGCATAAACGATCAGCATGATCGAGGGCGGGATAAGGATGCCCAAAGTGCCGCCCGCACAAATCACGCCGGAGGCGAAGCTTTTGTTGTAGCCCGCCTGGTACATGGCCGGAAACGCCAACAGGCCCATCAGTGTGACAACAGCGCCGACGATGCCGCTGGCGGTTGAGAACACCGCGCACGTGATCAAGGCTGCGATGGCCATGGATCCTGGCAGATTGCGGGCCGCCATCTGTAGGGAATAGAACAGCCGGGTAACAATATCGGCGCGTTCAACCACGTACCCCATGAACAAGAACAGCGGGATCGCGACCAACGTGTCGTTCTCCATCACCGAGTAGGTGTTCTGGTTCAACAGGTAGAAAATCTTGTTGTTGAGCAGATCACTAAAGGTGAGCGCGCCGCCGGATTCGAAATAGGCGTAGTAGCCGAAGCCGACGCCCATGGCGAGCAAGGTAAACGCCACCGGGAAGCCCAAGAGCACCAGGACGATGAATATGGATAGCATCAAAATTGCTACTTCTGGGTTCGTCATCTTAGTGAGGGCTCCGTATTCGCTTTGCTATCCTGGGGGTTTGAATTCTCGACCAGGGTTAACTCTGGTTCTGCGTGTCTTGTAGGTTTTGGACCTGGTCCTGCAGCATATCCTCGGTTTCACGGGCGTCTTCCAGGCGTTGCGGCCAAACGTTTTCCTCCATGGCTTTCCAGCAACGCATGCACTCCGCGATGCCTTGTAAAATCATCAAGGCGCCGGCAACCGGGATCAGGGTCTTAAAGAAATAAATTTGAATGCGCGCCGGGCTGTTCCAGCTCACTTCCTTGAAGCGCCAGGAATCCGCGGCAATTTCCCTGCCGAACCAGAACAGGGCGAGCATGCCAGGGAAGAAAAAAACAACATAAAGGACGAAATCGATCCGGGCCTGCCATTTGGGCGGCGCAAAGCGATAGAGGACATCGGCGCGCACGTGAGTGTCTTGCGCCAGGGCATAGGGACCTGCCATGAGGAAAAGGGCGCCGTACATCTGTACCATCATGTCGAAGGCCCAAACCGTTGGCGCGTTAAGCACGTAACGGACGAACACTTCGTAGGAAACCGACAGGGTAAGAATTAATATGCACCAGCCGAAGGCGCGCCCTATCCAGATATTAAAGCTCTCGATGGCATGAATGATTGCGGTCACGGCGGTGTTCCCGGAGCGGTTTCTTCATTTTACGCGGAGAGAGGGACAGCCCGTGGGCCGTCCCTCTTAATCTCGCGTCTCCTTACGGAGCAGTTCACTCCAACGGTGATTAACCGAAGTAGTGCTTGTAGGCGATGCCGTAATCCGGCTGGTTGAGCAGCAGGTAGTTCATCACCTTCTTGGCGTAGGTCTTCTGTGAATCGACGACCTTCTTGAAGAACGCATCTTCCTTGGAAATACGGTCAACAACGATGTCCCAAGCTTTGAGCTGGGCAGCCATGACCGAATCCGGCGTACGGTAGACGTTGACGCCATGATCGTTCTTCAGCTTGACCAGATCATCCGCGTAGCGCGACGTGTTGTGCCAGTAGAAGTTCGAGTTCTCGGCTTCGGAAGCATATTCCAGAACCTTCTGCAGTTCCTTCGGCAGAGAGTTGAACTTCCGCTTGTTGAAGGTGATCTCGAAGCATTCCTGAGACTGGTGGAACGATGCCAAGTGA
>JAYQGD010000426.1:0-3034 GCA_038140415.1 Rhodospirillaceae bacterium | reverse complement strand
GTCCTGCTCCTTGATCAGCGACGCCTGAGCCTTGGGCAGATCAACCTGCACGCCGACGGTCAGCAGCGGCGCGGTGACCATGAAGATCACCAGCAGCACCAGCATCACGTCGACGAACGGCGTGACGTTGATCTCGCTCATCGGGCGGGTGCGGTCCCGCCGGCTCCGGCGGCGCCCGCCCCCTTGGTCAACCGAGACAGCCATGCTAGTCCGCTCCCTCCAGCTGTCGGGAGATAATGGCCGAGAACTCGTCGATAAAATCGTCGAGCCGAGAGGCGTAGCGATCCAGATCCTTGGAAATTTTGTTGTACGCGATCACCGCCGGAATAGCGGCGACCAGACCCAGCGCGGTGGCGAACAGCGCCTCGGCAATACCGGGGGCGACGACCGCCAAGCTGGTGTTCTTGGTGATGGCGATGGATTGGAAACTGTTCATAATCCCCCAGACCGTGCCGAACAGACCGATGAACGGCGCGGTGGAGCCGGTGGAGGCCAGAACGTTCATCTGCCGCTCGATGCGATCCACCTCCCGGTTAACGGTGACGTCCATGACCCGCTCGATGCGTTCGGTCAGGCTTGAGCCCTTGTCCATCGCATTGACCCGGCCCTCGGTTGATCGCCGCCATTCCCGCATGGCCGCGGCGAACACCGCCGACATGGGGTCGCGCGGACTACTGCCGATCCGGTCATAGAGCGCATCCAATGAGCCCCCGGACCAGAACGTATCCTCAAATTCGGCGGCGTCCGTGTTCAGCCGCCGGAGCCGCATGGACTTTTCAATGATAATGGCCCAGCACCAGATCGAAGCGACGATCAGCGCGATCATCACCATCTTCACGATCACATCGGCTTTGGTGAACAAAGCCCAGACCGAGAAATCATATTGCGCCGCCAGGCCGACCGCTGTTGCGGCTTCCGTTTCCATACTCAGACCTCTTCCGTTGATTCTGTGAATGCCGACATCGCCGAGCGGACCTCTGCCGGGATACGCGCGGCCCGTCCCTCTCCGTCGATGCAGGCAATTCTGATTTCTGTCGTGACAAGCACCTCGCCGTCCCGCTCCACATCCTGTGTCAAAATAAAACTGGCCCCCTTGATCGACTTTACCCCGGTCGCCACCTCGACCAGATCATCCAGCCGGGCGGGCTTTAAGTACTCCACCTCGCAACCACGAACCACGAACGCGACGCCCCAGGTGTCCTTAATAAACTCGTGGGCGACATTCATCTCCCGAAGGAGTTCCGTGCGCGCCCGTTCCGTAAACTTCAGATAGTTCGCGTAGTAGACGATCCCGGCGGCGTCCGTGTCTTCGTAGTAGATGCGTACGGGGAAAATGTGGCGGCCAGATGGCGAAGAGCGGGACATGTTATTCATCCGTTTCCTCCCCGCCGTTTTGGGCGAGCAATTCCAATTGGCGGATGTTCTTGGGCGCAGAGAGCCCCAGATGTCTGCAGGCGCCTTCCGCCAGAACCCGGCCCCGGGGCGTCCGCATCAACAGTCCTTGCTGGATCAGATAGGGTTCCACCACTTCTTCGATCGTATCCCGCTCTTCCGACAAGGCGGCCGAAAGCGTCTCTGCACCGACTGGGCCGCCGCCGTAATTCTCCGCAATGCAAGTGAGATAGCGCCGGTCCATGGCGTCCAGGCCCATCTGGTCCACGTCCAGACGATTGAGGGCCGCATCAGCCGCCTCCGCATCGACAACACCGCTGCCATCGACCGCCGCGAAATCCCGCACCCGGCGAAGCAATCTGCCTGCCACCCGCGGCGTGCCCCGCGCCCGCTTGGCGATTTCCCTGGCGCCGTCATCCGACAATTCGAAATTCAAAATGCCGGCGCTGCGTTGGATGATGGTCTGCAGATCATCAACATCATAAAAGGACATATGCATGAGGATGCCGAACCGGTCCCGAAGCGGCGTGGTGATCAGCCCGGACCGGGTAGTCGCGCCGACGAGGGTGAACGGCTGCAGATCGATCCGCACGGAGCGGGCCGCCGGCCCCTCCCCGATGATCAGGTCGAGCTGAAAATCTTCAACGGCGGGGTAGAGAATTTCCTCCACCGCCGGATTCAGCCGGTGAATTTCATCGATGAACAGAACATCGCGGGGCTGCAGGTTGGTGAGGATCGCCGCCAAGTCGCCGGCCTTGGCGATCACCGGCCCGGACGTGGCGCGAAAGCCCACCCCCAACTCGCGGGAAACAATCTGCGCCAGGGTGGTTTTACCGAGACCGGGCGGGCCGTAAAACAAGACGTGATCCATGGCTTCGTCCCGGGACTTCGCCGCGTCGACAAACACCCGAAGATTTTCCCGCACCTGTTTTTGACCGATGAAGCTATCGAGGTTTTGCGGCCGGATCGACTGGTCAATCTGGTCGTCGGACTGGGCATCGGCGGCGATCAGCCGGTCTTCATCCATCGGGCTCATCAGCGGGCCTCACCACCGGAGAGTTCGGCCAGCCCTTCCCGGATCAAGCCTTCCACCGCCGCGGCTTCGCCCAGTTTCTTGGCGGCAACCGCCACGGCGCCAAAGGCTTCGCTGCGCCCATAGCCGAGATTAACCAGGGCGGAGACCGCGTCCGCCGTCATCTGGGTTTGTCCGCCGTCGTTTGCCCCCGCGCCGCCGACAGATGCCGTTTCGGCGAGGGCCGCGCCACCCAGGGCCAGCCCGCCGACTTTGTCCTTGAGTTCGGTGATAATCCGCGTCGCCAACTTGGGCCCGACACCGGGAGCTTGCGTGATCGCCGCTTTGTCTTGCGCCGCTACCGCTTGTGTCAGGGCATCCGGCGCGAGGACGGAGAGCATGGCCAGCGCCACCCGTGCGCCGACGCCTTGGACCGTGGTCAGGAGCTTGAACCATTCCCGCTCCAGCTCGTCGGCGAAGCCAAAGAGATGGATATGATCTTCGCGGACATGGGTCTCGATCATCACGCTGACAGTGCCGCCCTGTGTCGCAACCAAATTGAGCGTGCGGGTCGAAGCAAACACCAGATACCCAACGCCCCCCACATCAATGATCATGGAATCCTGATTG
>JAYQGD010000425.1:0-3041 GCA_038140415.1 Rhodospirillaceae bacterium | reverse complement strand
CTTCAGTCCTGCTTATCGGATTTTCGCGCCGCGCGCTTTTCATCGATGTGCGCATTCAGGCGGTTTACGGCGGACTCGATCAGCCCGCCGATTGTAGTCCCGAGAATCTCGTCTGTCGCCTGTCGTGATGTATTCTTGGCGGGCGTCCGGACGCCGGCCCCCAAATAGGCTCGCATGACCGACTGATCACCGGCCAGCCCGGCGGCCGTATCCGCATGGGTGATCCGCCCGGTTTCCAGCAGATAACCCCGGTCGGCGATCTTCAGGCTCTGCTTGGCGTTTTGTTCCACCAACAGAATGCCGACCCCGGTTTTGCGAATTTCCGCCAGCGCCTTGAACAGCTCCGTGCACAACAGCGGCGATAGGCCCAAGGACGGCTCATCTAGCATCAGGATTTTCGGCGACGACATCAACGCCCGGCCGACCGCCACCATCTGCTGCTCTCCGCCACTCATGGTCCGGGCGATCTGAGACCGCCGCTCCGCCAGCTTGGGGAACACGTTCAGGACGAACTCAAGATTCTCCGCCTGCTTCTCCCGCGCCCGCTTCGGATAGGCGCCGAGCGTCAGGTTTTCCAGCACCGTCAGCTCGCCGAACAGTTCGCGGCCTTCCGGCACCAGGGAGATGCCAAGCTCCACCACCTCGTGAGGGTCCCAGTCGAAGATCGAGGTTCCCTCGACGGTGATCTCGTTAGCGTAGTTCTCGTAATGCTCTTCATAGTCATCGTCGTCGTCAAAATCGATCATGCCGGCGATGGCGCGCAACAGCGTGCTTTTGCCCGCGCCGTTGGCCCCCAGGATGGTGACAATCTCGCCGGGATCGATCTTGATGGAGACGCCGTCCAGCGCCTGATGAAATCCGTAAAAGACGGAGAGGTCTCTACACTCAAGCATCTTCCTCTCCCAAATAGGCTTTGATCACTTCCGGATCGTTGAGCACGTCTTCCGGCGTGCCCTCGGCGATCTTCGCCCCGGTGTTCATGACGACGCAGCGGTCGCAGAGGCTGCGGATGGCTTCCATATGGTGTTCGACCACGACGATGGTCCGGCCTTCGTAGCGCAGCCCGCTGACCAGATTGATGCCGATCTTCATCTCCGACGGATTAAGACCGGCCAGCCACTCGTCCAGCAGGATCACTTTCGGGTCCGACATCAGCGCGCGGGCCAGTTCCACCCGCTTTTGATCGATATAGGTCAGCGCGCCGACGGGGATCGGCGCTTTGTCGGTCAGGCCGACCTGCGACAGCATGTACCTCACCCGGCGGTCCAAATCCTCGCCCCAATAGCGCCGGTAGCCGAACACCCCGCCGGCGGCCACGTTCTCCGCCACGGTCATGGTCGGCAGCATGCGGACAAGCTGGAACGTGCGGGAAATGCCCAGCCGCGCGATCCGGTTGGCGGACCGCCCGGCGATGTTGCGGCCATAAAGCTCGATCCGGCCCGAGCTGGTGCGGAGCAACCCGGAGATCACATTCAGCATGGTCGTCTTGCCGGACCCGTTGGGCCCGATCAGGCCCATGACCTCGTGCTCGCGGATGTCGAAGTTCATCCGGTCGACGGCGACGAGGCCGCCGAAATTCTTGGTCACGTCCTTGATGGAGAGGGCGATATCAGCTGACACGGAAATCCCTCCAATGCTTGAACTTGGCCCAGTACTTTTCGCCAAGACCAACAAACCCGTGGGGAATGGCGTAGACCACCAGCAGGAACGCGATGCCCAGCATCAACGCCGTCTGGTTGGGGAACTTGGCGGTGATCAGATCCCACACCAGGGCAAACGGAATGACCCCCAGGATCGGCCCCCACAGGCGGTGCGCCCCGCCGATCAGCGCCATAATGACCACCAGGAACGACAGCATGGGGCTGAACGCCAGGGTCGGCTCGATATAGGTCCAGCGGGGCGCCAGCAGGGCGCCGGTCACCGCAGCGATGGAGCCGGAAATCATGAACAGGAAGATTTTCACCAGCGGCGTGTTGATGCCGCTGTGCTTGGCCACCTCTTCGTCATTGCCGATGATGCGGAGCGCGAAGCCCAGCCGGGACCGGTTGATCCACCAGCCGATCAGGTAGACGAAACCGGCCAGGAACAACAGCTGCCAATAGATCGTGCTCTCATCCACATTGTTCAGCACATAAAGCCCGCTGGACGTGCCCAGCGTTGTCTGCCCCCAGGTCATGAGCTGGCGGATGAGTTCGGCCAGACCGAGGGTGAAGATCACGAAGTAAACGCCGGAGAGCCGCAGCGTCGCCAAACCGATGAAGCCGGCCAGCAACGCACCGGCGACACCGGCCAAGATAACGAGGGTGGGAAACGGCAACAGTTCCAACCCGCCGCCGACGATGTACATGCCGATGCCGAAGAAGGCCGCCGTCGCCAGCGAGATATAATGGGTTGGCCCGGAAAATAGGGTCCAGGACGTGGCCAGCACCGTATACATGGCGATGGTCACCCCGAGGGACAGGGCATAGCCGGTGTTCACCACGGGCAATAGCGCGGCAATGCCGAAGGCAAAAATGGCGATCAACAGCCCGTACATCTCGCGCCGGGTCATGCGCTTGATGCGGAAGCGCCGTCTGCGGTTGCTGGTCAGGTGGACCGCCTTCCGAACAGGCCTTCGGGCCGGAACAACAGCACAAGGATAAACAGCAGATAGGCGGCGGCCAGGGTCAGGCCCGGATCAAGCAGCGACGCCACCGCTGTCTCGGCGAAGCCCAGCACAAAGGCGCAGAGGATTGCGCCGCGCACATCCCGCACCCCGCCCATAATCACGATGACCAGGGCCTTCATGGTGAAGATCACGCCGACCGATGCATCGAAGGTCAGGAACATGCTGAGCAGCGCACCGCCGGATGCGGTCACCGCACCGCCCAGGGCAAAGGCCATGGCCGAGGCATTGGGCACGTCCACGCCGACCAGCCCTGCGGCGTCCGAATTCACGGAAACCGCGCGCAAGGTCAGTCCTGCGCGGGTTTTGTTAAGCCAGAAATAAAGCCCGACACACAGAACAACTGAGACAACGAGGCACAAAATCAGGGGCAGCG
>JAYQGD010000424.1:0-3045 GCA_038140415.1 Rhodospirillaceae bacterium | reverse complement strand
CGCGCCCGCGCCGCCAACCCCAAATGGATCGATGGCGTCATGCGCCACGGCTACAAGGGCGCGTTCGAGATCGCCGCGACGGTCGACTACCTCTACGCCTTTGCCGCCACCGCGCGGGTCGTGCAGGATCATCACTTCGAGCAATTGTTCGACGCCTATTTGGATGACGACCGGGTGCGGGACTTCATCGAACAGAACAACCCGGCGGCCCTCCGGGAGATCGCGGAGACATTCGAGCGGGCTATCGAGCGGGGCTTCTGGCATCCGCGCGCCAATTCAGCCGGGCAGTTGCTGGCCCGGCTCAGACAGGGAGAAGCGGCGTGAGCACATCAGACGAGAACCTGACGGAAGAAGAAATCAACGCGCGGGCCAACGAAAAGCGCCGCAAGCACAAAGAGGCCAAGGACCGCATCCTCGCCAAGAAAGTCAACGAAGGCGGTTTGCTCGCCGTGCACACCGGCAAGGGCAAGGGCAAGACCACGGCCGCCATGGGCATGGTCGCCCGCTGCGTCGGCCACGGCATGAAGGTCGGCATCGTGCAGTTCGTCAAAGGCAAGTGGGAGACCGGCGAGCGGGTCGTACTGGAAGCCTTCCCCGATCAGGTCACCATCACCGCCATGGGCGAAGGCTTCACCTGGGAAACCCAGGACCGCGCGCGCGATATCGAGGCCGCCAACGCCGCCTGGGCGCGGGCCAAGGAGATGATCCTGGACCCGGCGAACGACATGGTGTTGCTCGACGAAATCAACATCGTGCTCCGCAACGACTATCTCGACATCAACGAGGTGGTGGCGTTCCTGAAAGATAAGCCGGCGGATGTTCATGTCATCTGCACCGGCCGCAACGCCAAGCCGGAGCTTATCGAGATCGCCGACCTGGTCACCGAGATGACCGAGATCAAACATCATTTCCGCGCCGACTTTAAGGCCCAGGCCGGAATCGAGTTCTAGCCGGCGCGTTCCAGACCATGTCCGCCAAAGCCATCATGCTGCAGGGCACCGGCTCCGACGTCGGCAAGTCGCTGCTGGCCGCCGGTTTGTGCCGGGCGTTCGTGAAGCGGGGACTGACCGTCCGGCCGTTTAAGTCGCAGAACATGTCCAACAATGCCGCCGTGACGCCCGACGGGGGCGAGATCGGCCGGGCCCAGGCGCTGCAGGCCCGCGCCTGTGGCATTGCGCTCAACGTGCATATGAACCCGGTGCTGCTGAAACCCCAATCCGACATCGGCGCGCAGCTTGTGGTTCAAGGCAAGGTGCGGGGCCACTACAACGCCCGCGCCTTTCAGCCGGTGAAGAAGGAACTTATGAGCGACGTTCTCGCCAGCTTTGAGATCATGAAGGCGGAGGCCGACATCGTCGTGGTCGAAGGGGCCGGCAGCGCGGCGGAAGTCAATCTGCGGGAAAACGACATCGCCAATATGGGGTTCGCCATTGCCGCGCAGGTCCCGGTGATCCTGGTCGCCGATATCGACCGGGGCGGCGTCATCGCCAGCCTGGTCGGCACCCACGCGCTGCTGCCCGACGATGAGCGCGCGCTGCTCAAGGGCTATATCATCAACAAGTTCCGGGGCGATGTGAGCCTGTTCGATGAGGGCCTCACCGCGATCACGGACAAGACCGGCCTCGCCTCCTTCGGCATTCTGCCCCATCTGGCCGCGGCGGCGCGTCTGCCTCAGGAAGACGCCATGTCGTTGGAGAACCGGGAACGGCTGGCCGGCGACGGGCCGATCAAAATCGCCGTGCCGCGCCTCGCTCACATCGCCAACTTCGACGACTTCGATCCGTTGATCGCGGAAGCCGACGTCTCCCTCGATATCATCCCGGCAGGCGAGGCGTTGCCGGGAGATGCAGACCTGATCATCCTCCCCGGCTCCAAAACCACCATCGCGGACTTGGAAGATTTCCGCCGGCAAGGCTGGGACGTTGATCTGGCCGCGCATATCAGGCGGGGCGGCGCGGTTCTGGGCATCTGCGCCGGTTACCAGATGCTGGGCCAAACCATCAGCGATCCCGACGGCGTGGAGGGCAACGCGGGTGCGATCGACGGTCTTGGCCATCTCTCACACAACACGATGCTGGCCGGCGACAAGACACTCACAGAGGTCACCGGGGAAGCTTGCGATGGCATGGGGCCGGTGAGCGGCTATGAAATGCACATCGGCACATCATCCTCTGCCAGCGAAGCCCCTTTTTTCACTCTCGGCGGCAATTCCCACGGCGCCGTCTCCACCAACGGCCGGATCATGGGCTGCTATGTGCATGGGTTATTTTCCAGCGACGCCTTCCGCCATAATTTTCTCAACCGGCTGAAGAGCCGGTCGGCGTCGGCCGTTGCCTATGAGGCGCATGTGGACGCCGCGTTGGACGAGCTCGCCGCGGCTATTGAGGAACATCTGGATGTCGCGGGGATTTTGAAGGTGGCGTCTCTTTTTTGACGTCATCTCTCTTCCTGCGTCACCCCCGAGCCTACCTGCGCGAAGCCGCACTCCTTTACATCGTTATCCTTCTAACTGCGTCACCCCCGAGTTGGCGAAGCCAAGTCTCGGGGGACCATGGAACCCTGCAACCTTGATGCAAACGCCGGATGGACCCCCGACAACTGCTGCGCAGGTCGGGGGCGACGCTTCCAGGGGTTGGGTGACTAGGATGCCGCCACCAGCCCCACCAGCAGGACAAACATCACCACGCACGCATTCACATAGACCCTGAGCCCGGCGCGAATATCAGCCGGTGTAGCGTCTTCCCGGCCCTCGCCCAGCCAGGGCTCATCAACCGCCTGCCCCTCATAGACCCTCGGGCCCGACAGGCGGACATCCAGCGCGCCGGCCATCGCCGCCTCGGGAACCCCGGCATTGGGGGACCGGTGCTTGCGCCCGTCCCGCCACAGGGTCTTGAGACTATCCGCCGCACCGCCCGGCCGGTGCACCAGCGCGGCAATGACAATCAACAGCCCGGCGATCCGGGATGGAATGAGATTGGCGAAGTCATCCAGCTTCGCCGCCGCCCAGCCGAAGTCGCCGTGTTTCTGATTGAGATGCCCGATCAT
>JAYQGD010000423.1:0-3054 GCA_038140415.1 Rhodospirillaceae bacterium | reverse complement strand
GCGCCGCCGGCAAAGGTAATGCCCATGGCGAGACCTACATTGCGTTCGAACCACAGGCCCACATTGGCATAGAGCGGGCCGGACAGGGCCGCATGACCCAGCGCGCCGTAGAGCAGATAGTAAGCGTAAAACTCGTAGATATTATCGACCCGGCTGAGCGCCAATAGCGCCAGAACCATGGCTGCCGCGCCGATGGGCACCAGTTTCCGGCAGCCGTGTTTGTCCGCCAACGTCGCCCAGCCCAGCGCCGAAAAAGCGGTGGCTAGGGTGACAGCACTATAGCCGAAGGACAGCCCGCCCCGGCTCCAACCGAACGCGGCCTCCAGCGGAGTGAGAAAAACCGTGACCGAGGCCAACACGCCGAACGCTAGCGTGTTCAGCATGAAGGCGACGAAAACCATCACCCAGCCGTAGTTGAATTTTTGCTCTGTTGGGGCGGTAGCGTCGTTCATTCCGGGAAGGTCTCATTCGGTTGAGAAGTGCCAGGCTGTGATAAAGGCGAAAACCGCCACTGGCAAACCAAGTTATTCGGGTCTAGAGCAGACGGTCGAAATTCCAATCCTGATCCGGTGTCTGATCCAGGGTTTCAATGGCTTTCGTCAGCGCCCGGTACGGACGATGGAAAGAGGCTCTCGTCAGGATCTGATAAAGGCGCAGGCGGCGTGTTTCATTGAACCTGCCGTAGGCCACCTCCTGATAACCGTAGTAGCGCTTCAGCAGGCGAATGGCGCGCCGGACTGACGGCATGTAGGCGTCGTCGAGAAAATCACACCGCCCCGGCGCAGCAGCCGGTTAAAGTAATACATTTCCATCGCCAGGTGATCGAACGTCTTCCAGCCATCCATGAAGATCAGATCGAACTGTTCTCCGGCCTTCAGGAATTCAGGCAGAGCTTGATTGCTGTTGTCCCGGATCAGACGATGGCGGCCGGATTGACCGCCGGCTTTCAGCAGCGCCATCCCCCGCGCCACGCCGTCATCATCATCAAGGGTAATGGAGGTCACCGAGCCGTCCGACCCGGCGACGGCGTCGACCATGTAAAGTGCCGTGCTCCCTGTATGAAACCCCGTCTCAAGACACTGCCGGAAGCCGTTTTCACGGATCAATGTGTGCAGGAGATCACCCTCGGGAGTAGGACAATAGGGCAGATGGGCCACACGATTGGCCTCCACGACGCGCCGCACATCGGCGGTGGTGTCCAGCGGCGTATACCGCAACGCCCCTCGGATCAGGTTTTTCAGAAGTTGACGCATAAAGTTGATTTTATCCGGACTGTCACGGCCGCAGTCTGACCTCTTTACAGGCCAAATAAAAGTCCGCAGCACAAACGGGGTTCACCGGCGGATTGAAGCCGATGCCACCATAATTTCCGTTATTTATATGTTAAATAGCTTGGGGGAGCGCGTCGGTTAAATGAAGACGGCCGTATTCTCGACATAGTCCAGCCCGGCGGTTTCCCAGGCGACCATCCCGTCGGTGATTGAGTAGACCTCGTCCACGCCGGCATCCAAGAGGCGCTGCGCCGCCTTGGCCGAGCGCCGGCCCACATAGCAGACCGTGATGATCTTCTTGTCACCTGCAATTTCTCTAACTTTATCAGTATCATAGGAGTTTAGCGGCACCAGGGTGGCGGACGGGATCAGCTCGATTTCGTACTCTTCCGGTTCCCGCACATCGATGAGCACCGCCTCGCCGGCTTTGATCAAGGCATCCGCCGCCACCGCGTCGATAAACGTCACGGCCGGATATTGCTTGGCGATATTCTCGACAACTTGAAGCATGGTAGGCACTCATTTAATCCGCTGTTGCATGACAATTATTATGTAACCTGAACGCAATCACTGTCAATTAATTATATAATACATAATAATAATGTATATTATGCGCAGCCCGGCATACCGCCGTGGTCCGCCGCGCCTATTGCAGGCGGATGGCTTTAGCGACGGCTGCGGGGGTGCTCGTCTTTTTAGTAAAGTTTTCCTGGATGGTGGCGACCTGATTGGCCAGGTCGGACTTGCCCATCCGGATATAGGTTTTAACCAGAAAATCGTAGGCCACCAGATGGCTCGGTTTGCGTTCGATGGTGGCGGTAAAGTGCTCGGCCGCTTCGGCGAATTTGCGCTTTTCGTAATGCACCCGGCCCGCCGCATAATGCCAGTAACTGCGTTTCGGGTTGAGCCGGATGGCCGCCTCGAAATCCTTGAGGGCCCGGTCCGGAGCGTTCTCTTTCCAATAGACCCCGCCGCGCAGGCCATAGGCCTCTGCCCGCAGTTCTTTCTTGGGCGCTTCCGAGCGGATAGCGTCCCGCGCCAGTTTGAGGGCGGTTTTGTAGTCACCCTTGTTGAACGCGGACCAGCCGTCCTGGACCATCTTGGCTTCTTTCTCCTGAGCGGAGAGGTCGGCGGGGAGGGCCAGCAAACCGGTTGCCAGAACCAACGAAAGTATCAGTCTTATTTTCATGGGAACGAAGTATACGCGCTATCGAATGCCGTGTCGTCAGTCATCATCTGCTTCGGCGGCCTTTTGGCGTTCCATCTCCTCGAGTTCCGCCTTGGTCTTGCCCCAGGTCGGCGGGGTCTTGAGATACTCTTCCTCTTCCGGCGTGTTTTCCCGGCCCAGCACCTCATTGCGGTGGGGAAAGCGGCCGAATTTGGCGATGGCGTTCCGGTGGCCGACCGCCGCCTCGATCGCCGTTTCCACGCCGGTTTTCTTATAGAGCGCCAGAGACAGGTTCTGATCCGCTATCTCCTCACTATGCTCGAAGGGCAGATAAGTGAAAATGCGCGGCCAGAGCGCCAGGTCCGCCTGATAGTCTTTTTCCAAGGCATAGCGGGCAATCTCCCGCGCCTTCGGATCGGCGGCAAAAGATTTGGCCGAGCCCCGGAACAAATTCCGGGGAAACTGATCCAGCATGATAATCAGCGCGACGCAGCCGTTTGCCGTCTCCCTCAACTCATCCAGCTCGCCCCTTGCCGCCTGTTCATAGGCCTCAAGGAACTGGTCGTGGATTGCCTGGTCGAACTCAGGCTCGGATTTGAACCACAGTTCCCGCTT
>JAYQGD010000422.1:0-3058 GCA_038140415.1 Rhodospirillaceae bacterium | reverse complement strand
CGCTCTCATGGAAATAGAGCGGCGGCGCATGCACGATCACCCAATCGGCGCCGATGTCCTGGGCGTGGCGTGCCAACTCCAGGACCGTATCCAGGTTCTCGTCCGAACACGACATCACCGTGCCGCAGCGATCCCCGACTTCCTCCATGACAAGTTCGAACTGGCGCTTGCGCTCGGCCAGCGACATGGAGAAAAATTCCCCCTGCTTGCCGTTGATGAACAGCCCGGCGATGTTCAGGTCGTCGATCCAGTGGCGGAGGTTGCGGCGGAATCCGTCTTCGTCGACCGCGCCGTCTTTGGTGAAGGGTGTCAGGTTGGCGGCGAAAATGCCGCGCATATGTTCCTGTGCGTAATCCTTGGCGTCCGACTTAGCGTATTTGCGGGACATTCGAACTACCCTTGAGACCAGGGCAGCCCCCGGACCTTCCAGCCGCCCACATGGCCCCGATGGCCGTCGCCATCTTTGTCGCCCTCGAATCCTTCCAAAATATTGTAGGCGTCGGAATATCCAAGCTTGGTGGCTTCCTGTGCCGCGGCGATGGAGCGCACGCCGGACCGGCAGAGGAACAACAGCTTGGCGTCCTTGGCCGGCGCGGCCTCGCTCACCAGCTTTTCAAAGTCTGGGTTCACTTCCATCGCCGGGAAGACCTTCCACTCGATATTCGCCGGCGCCTTGCCCAGGCTGGACAGATCAGTGTTGCCCACATACGACCATTCGGCGGTCGTGCGGCAGTCGATCAGAACCGCGTTGTCCTCGGTGCTCAGGATTTCCCAGGCTTCTTCGGGGGTGACATCCCCGGCATATCCGTCAGCCACGATCTATACTCCTTTATAGTGATTGCGGTGAGCGTGCCACAAAGGCCAAAACCAGACAATGCCCGCGCCGGGCCGCAATTTTCTTTTCAGTTTCGGGCAGGGAGTGTATTACCGGACATCCATGTCGAGCCAAAGTGAAAACCAAAATCCGCCGGACCTAAGCGTCGTTGTGCCCGTGCATAACGAGGCCGATAACATCCGTCCGCTGGTGGATGAAATCGTCGCCGCGCTGAAAGACGGCCCGGCCTTCGAGATGGTGTTCGTCAATGACGGCAGCGCCGATACGTCGGCCGATGTGCTGGCCGCCGTCGCCCGTGAAATCCCAAACTTCCGCGCTCTCCAACACGCGCGCCAAAGCGGCCAAAGCGTCGCCGTGCATACCGGGGTCTCCCATGCCCGCGGGCTGCTGATCGCGACCTTGGACGGGGACGGGCAGAACGATCCGGCCGACATCCCCAATCTGGTGGCGGCCTATCGGGAACAGGCCGCGTCTGACGGCAAAGTTTTAATCGCCGGCTGGCGTAAGAGCCGTAAGGATACTTGGGTAAAGCGGATGTCTTCGAAGATCGCCAACGGCGTGCGGTCCAGAATCCTGGGCGATGCGACGCCGGACACGGGCTGCGGGCTCAAAGTGTTCCCCCGCGAAGATTTCCTGGCGTTTCCCGCCTTCAATCATATGCATCGCTTCCTGCCGGCCCTGATGATCCGTCACGGCGGCCGCGTGGTCTCGGTCGAGGTCAACCACCGGCCACGGGAGCGGGGGCAATCCAACTACGGGACCTTCGACCGGCTCTGGGTGGGCCTCAAGGACCTGCGGGGCGTGGCCTGGCTCCGGACCCGGCCGGCAAACCCCGACGTCTCTGAAATCGGTACGGACTCACAGGACGCATGACGCCGCTGGTGAAAAACGTGCTGCGGGGTCTGGTGACCATTGCCGTGCTGGTGGGCGTCGGCTTCACCGTCCAGAAAGGCTGGTTCGGCGGGCTGTTCACCGAAGACTGGATCGACGCCAATGTGCGCGGCGCGGGCCTGCGCGGGGAACTGATCTATCTTTTCGGCGCGGCGGCGCTGGTGTCTGTCGGCTTTCCCCGCCAGATCGTCTCCTTCATGGGCGGCTATGCGTTCGGGCTGGTGCTGGGCTCCGGTCTCGCACTATTGGCGACGGGCATGGGCTGCGTGGTTTCTTTCAGCGTCGCGCGCTTCGCCGGACGGGACTATATCTCCCGCAAGTTTCCGAGGCGCCTGCAGATTGCCGATGATTTCCTGCGGGAGAATACGTTTGCGACGACGCTTTTGATCCGGCTGCTGCCGCTCGGCAGTAACTTTGTCACCAATCTGGTGGCCGGCGTGTCGGGGGCGGGGGCGGTGGCTTTCGTGACCGGCTCGGCGCTCGGCTATATCCCGCAAACGGTGATCTTCGCCTTGCTGGGCAGCGGCATCGGTGTGGAGCAGGAACTCCGCATCACCGTCAGCGTCATCCTCTTTGTCATCTCCGCTGCGCTCGGCGTTTACCTCTACCGTCGCTACCGGCAGGGCAGAGAGCTTACCACCGAGCTGGACTAACCGGACTTAGTGAAGGGTCCAGTTATTGTCGATCATCCGGAACTCGGCCGGCTTGATCAGTTGCGCGTTGGCCACCCGGACCGAATGCAGCGCGCCTTCCAATTGTGTCTCCCAGTGATCGAGAAACTTCTTCAGGCGCGGAAAACTCGGCGCCATATCCAGGTTTTGCCAGACAAAGCTTTGCAGGAGTTCGGGGTAATCGGGGAGGTGGTACAGAATTTCCGCCGTGGTCAGTCTGTAGCCCTTGAGCTGTAGTTCAACGGAACGCGGTCGCATATAAAACCTCCGTCTAAAGTCGACACGTCATAAGTATGATACCTCGATTCCCGCAATTGCCTATAGTTTTCAATGCTTTAGCAGCACTCCGGCGAGAGTGCTAAAAAAATCCGCCAAAATCCGAAAAGTTTTTTGTTTTGATGGGGTTGACTGTCTGAACGAGGGGACTAAATACCCTGGCAGTCCCGCTCTTCGAGTGCTAAATGCCCACCTGGGGGAGGCGCACATCCGGGGAAGCGGGGAATCTGGATAGATATTATGGAGGAAACAATGGGTTTCAAACCATTGCATGATCGCGTACTCGTTCGCCGCATTAACGAGGAAGAAAAAACCGCCGGTGGCATCATCATCCCCGATACGGCCAAGGAAAAGCCGTCGGAAGGTGAAGTGGTCGCCACGGGCG
>JAYQGD010000421.1:0-3078 GCA_038140415.1 Rhodospirillaceae bacterium | reverse complement strand
CCGCCAACGACCCCGATATCGCCCGGTTATACGAAGAGCACGGTCTACCGGGCTTGCGGTCGCGGAAGACCGGGTTTGGCTCGCTTCTAAAGACAATCTGCGGCCAGCAGGTCTCGACCTCGGCGGCCCGCGCCATCACCGGGCGGCTGGACGCCATCGCTGATCCAATGACGCCGCAAGTGTTCTTGAGCCTGTCCGATGCGGAGATTCGGGCGGTGGGCTTAAGCGGACAGAAAGCGGGCTACGGTCGCGGCATTGCTCAAGCCATCGTCGACGGAGAGTTCAGTTTTCGCCGGGTGGCGCGGATGAACGACGAAGACGCGATCGCCGAGATGGTGAAACTGAAGGGCGTCGGACGCTGGACGGCAGAAGTTTATTTGCTGTTCACTCTACGGCGTCCCGATCTCTGGCCGGTGGACGATCTGGGGATCGTCAAAGGGGTGATGGGCGTGAAGGGACTGCGCAAGCGGCCGGACCGGAAACGGATGCTCAAGATCGGGGAGGCGTGGCGTCCTTGGCGCAGCGCCGCTGCGCGCATGATGTGGCACTACACCAACACCAACCGGCAAAGCCGGTAATCAACTTCTTGAGAATGCTATTGGGGCGCGACGAGGTCGGCGACCCGCGCCAGCAGATCGAGCCGGCTGTAGGGCTTGCCCAATATCTCCATGCCCTCAGGCCGTTCGCTGCTATTGCTGGGCGCCTTGTCTGCGTATCCGGTCGCACCCAACAGTTTGATTCCCGGCTGGAGGTTCAGCGCCTTCTCGGCTAATGAAATGCCGTCCAGGCCGCCGGGCATGACGATATCGGTAAACAGGAGATCATATTTCTCGCCGTTCTCCAGCTTGGCCAAAGCCTGAGGGCCATCGGACACGCTGGTCACCTCGTAGCCGTGACCCGACAGGATCGTCGTGGTCACATCCCGGACGTCATCGTCATCCTCGACCACCAGCACCCGGCCGTTGCCGCTTGCCTCCAGGCGCGTGTTGGTTTCCTTGGTTTCTTCCGCCGCCGCTTCGGCGCGGGGCAGGTAGATGTAAACCTTCGTACCTTCACCCACCGCAGAGTCGATGGTCAGGTAGCCATTTGATTGGCGGGCAAAGCCATAGACCATGCTGAGCCCAAGACCGGAATTGCTGGCGAAATCCTTGGTGGTGAAAAACGGATCAAACACCTTGGACATATTTTCCGGCGCGATGCCCGCGCCATTGTCGTGCACGCACAGCCGGACATAATCGCCGGGAACCACCTCGTCGGACGATTTCAACTCGCCGGCCGCCAGGGCAACATTACTCGCTTCGATGATCAGATGACCTTCGTCGGCCATGGCGTCGCGGGCATTCAATGTCAGATTAAGCACCGCGTTTTCAAGTTGATGGGAGTCCACAAGGGCCGGCCATAAATCATCCGCCATTTGTAGATCAAGACTGATGGTTTCGCCCAAGGTACGGGTCAGGACCTGAGTAAACTCGTCCAGCGACTTGGCGACGTCGGTTGCCTTGGTTTCCAAATGTTTTTGGCGGGCAAAAGACAGAAGGTGGTCGGTCAGCGCCGCGCCACGGGCAATGGACTTCTTGATGGAAGCAGCACGGGTTTTAATTTCCTCCGACGCAGCCTCGTTCTCCTCAATGATGTCGGCGTTGCCGTTGATGACCATCATCAAATTGTTGAAGTCGTGGGCAATGCCGCCGGTGAGCTGACCGATGGCTTCCAGTTTCTGGGACTGCCGCAGCCGGTCTTCCAAATGCCGGCGTTCGGTAATATCGCGGACGACGGCCACAAAACGCGCATTGTCTCCCGGCGACTGAATGAACTGGAGGAAAATTTCCACCGGCACCAGATTGCCGTTTTTGTGTTCGTGAACCGTCTCGAATGTCGTGGAATGCTGAGGACCGGCGATGAGCTGGTCGATCATGGCCCGGAACTGTTCCGGGGTGAATTCCGGCTTAATGTCGAGCGGCGTCATGTCCATCATTTCCTGCTCGGTATAGCCGACCTGATCGATAGCGCCCTGGTTGATGTAGAAAAACTTCAGGGTTTGGGGGTCGAACATGAAAATACAGTCAAGGGTCCGGTCCAACGTGGATTTAAACTGGTTGGCCATCCGCTCGGCCCGGACCTGTTCGGTCACATCCGCGCCGGAGCCGCGATACCCCAGAAATTCCTCGTTCTCACCAAAGATCGGCTTGCCGCTGACCCGTACGATCCGGATCGATCCGTCACCGCCTTCGATCTCATAGGCGAAGTCGCGGAACTGCAGGTGTTCCCGGACGTCTTTTTCGTGTTCTTCCAGCCCCTCGGGCGGGTTGTCCTTGACCACATCCCACAAGGTGCGGCCCAGGAAGTGCGACGGCTCCACCCCGAGAATTTCACGCGCGCTGGCATCCACGAAGGTGAAGGTGAGATCGGAGCCGATTTCCCAGAACCAGTCCGACGCAGCCTCGGCGAAGTCCTTAAACCGTTCTTCCAGATTTTGCAGTTCGGCGGCGGTTTGCTGGCGCGACTTTTCCGCTTTGACCGCATTGATCAGCGACTGGGTCACATAAGGGACCCGCAGGAAGTCGTTGTCCTTGCTGAGATAGTCGTTGGCGCCTTCCTTGATGGCTTCCACGGCGGCTTTTTCCGATCCGGCGCCGGTCAGGATCAGGATCGGTAAATTTTCATCTTCCTCGCGAATACGGCGGACCAAATCGATGCCGCTGCCGTCCCCCAGATTCAGATCGCAGATGACGCCGTCGAAATCGTCGGATTTGAGGGTGGCCAATCCTTCCGCCAATGTCGCCGCGCGCGTCAGGCGGGCTTCCGGCCGTTGGTGGAGATAGTGCCGTTTCAGCAGTTCAAAGTCGGTCGATTCATTCTCGACGACGAGAATGTTCGAGGTTTTGTCGGCATTAGATTTTTCGTCAAGCGGCATCTTTAATCTGATAGTTGTGATTCGTTCCGAGCCAATACTCGCAAATAGATTTCGCCACGTCTTGCATTTCCGACGCTCGTACGGGTTTTACGACATAGCTGTTCGCGCCCAAATCATAAGCTTTTCGAACATCATTTGGGTCGGAAGAGCAGGTAAAAACGATG
>JAYQGD010000420.1:0-3097 GCA_038140415.1 Rhodospirillaceae bacterium | reverse complement strand
GGCCTTTGAGAAAAAAGGCGGCAAGGAGACGGTCAACATCCTGACCCACTGCAACGCCGGCTGGCTCGCCACCGTGGACTGGGGCACCGCGCTCGCGCCCATCTACAAGGCCCATGACGCCGGCATTCCGGTGCATGTCTGGGCCGATGAAACCCGGCCCCGCAACCAGGGCGCCAGCCTGACCGCCTGGGAGTTGGGCCAACACGGGGTCGAGCACACGGTCATCGTCGACAATGTGGGCGGGCATCTGATGCAGCACGGGATGGTCGATCTGTGCATCACCGGCACCGACCGGACGACCTATACCGGCGATGTATGCAATAAGATCGGCACATACCTGAAGGCGCTGGCCGCCCACGACAATGACGTGCCCTTCTATGTGGGCCTGCCGTCGCCGACCATCGACTGGACGGTGACCGACGGCATCCGCGATATCCCCATCGAAGAGCGCGACGCGACCGAAGTCACCGTGATGACCGGGCGCGCCGCCGACGGCTCGGTCGCCGACGTGCAACTGACGCCCGACGGCAGCCCGGCGGCGAACTATGCCTTTGACGTGACGCCCCGGCGTTTGGTTACAGGCTTGATCACCGAGCGCGGCGTGTGTGAGGCGTCGGAAGATGGGCTTAAGGGGTTATTTCCGGAGATGAAGCGCTAAAACTTGTTTAGCGCTTCATGCGCGGGTTTAACCCGCGTATCTCTATCCACACATTAGTCATCCACGGGCCCGCGCAGCGGTGACCCGTGGACCCATTTTAAAATGTAGGTGGGTACGCGGATCACGGCCTAACGGCCGGTCCGCGCATGACTAAATTTATATTGAAGAGGCTAACCGCCCTTCTGCTGAACCTTCGCCCAGGTGTCGCGGAGCGTCATGGTCCGGTTGAACACCGGCGCATCCGGGGAACTCTCTTTGTCCGGACAGAAATAGCCGAGCCGTTCGAACTGGACCGTGCCGGCATCATGGGAGAGCGCCGGTTCTAGCTTGCAGCCGGAGAGTACGTCGAGGGACTCCGGATTGATGTCGTCCAGGAAGTCGCCGCCCTTGCCCGGCTCCTCCGCCGTGAACAGATGATCATAGAGCCGCACTTGCGCTTCCACCGCATGGGCGGCGGAGACCCAATGCAGGGTCGCCTTGACCTTGCGGCCGTCGGGCGCGTTGCCGCCCTTCGTCTCAGGGTCATAGGTGCAGCGGAGCTCGGTCACATTGCCGGCGGCGTCCTTGATCACATCCGTGCAGGTCACAAAATAAGCGTAGCGGAGCCGCACCTCCCGGCCCGGTGACAGACGGAAGAACTTCTTGGGCGGGTCCTCCATGAAGTCGTCCTGCTCGATATAGAACTCCTTGGAGAACGGCACTTTGCGGCTGCCCGCCCTCTCGTCTTCCGGGTTGTTGACGGCATCCAGCTCTTCAGACTCGCCCTCGGGATAGTTTTCGATCACCACCTTCAGGGGCTTCAACACCGCCATCCGGCGCAGCGCGTGTTTGTTCAGATGCTCGCGGACACAGGCATCGAGCAGCGCCATCTCCACCACGGAATAAGACTTGTTGATACCGATGCGCTTGCAGAAATCGACGATGGCCTCGGGTGGATAACCCCGCCGCCGCAATCCGGAGAGCGTCGGCATGCGCGGGTCATCCCACCCCGCCACATGGTTTTCCGCCACCAACTGCATCAGCCGGCGCTTGGACAGGACCGTATGGGTAATATTCAATCGCGCAAATTCGATCTGCCGGGGCCGGCTCGGCACCGGCAGGTTTTCGATGAACCACTCATAGAGGGGCCGGTGATCCTCGAACTCCAGGGTGCAGAGGGAGTGAGTGATTTTCTCGATCGCGTCCGACTGGCCATGGGCGAAGTCGTACATGGGATAGACGCACCAGGCCTCTCCGGTCCGGGGATGGCTGGCGTGCACGATGCGATACATCACCGGATCGCGGAGATTAATGTTGCCAGCCGACATATCGATTTTGGCGCGGAGCACCTTGGCCCCGTCCTCGAACTCGCCGGCCTTCATGCGGCGGAACAAGTCCAGGCTTTCATCGGCCGGGCGCTCCCGGTGCGGACTGTTGGTCCCCGGTTCGGTCAGTGTGCCCCGGCTTTCGCGGATTTCATCGGCGGTCTGTTCGTCCACATAGGCTTTGCCCGCCTCGATCAGATGCTCCGCCCAGGCATAGAGCTGGTCGAAATAATCGGAAGCGTAATGGAGATGATCGCCCCAATCGAAACCGAGCCAGCGCACGTCTTCCTGGATGGCGTCGATATATTCCTGCTCTTCCTTGGCCGGATTGGTATCGTCGAAGCGCAGATGACAGCGCCCGCCGGTCTCGGCCGCCGCGCCGAAATTCAGGCAGATGGACTTGGCGTGACCGATATGGAGATAGCCGTTGGGTTCGGGGGGAAACCGGGTAACCACGCCGGCGTGCTTCCCGCTCGCCAGGTCGTCGCGGATGATATCGCGGATAAAGTCGCCGGGCGCGGCGTCTGCTGTTTCGGCATTATCGGTGGTGGTCTCGGACACGTTTGTCACCGTCGAATGGAATGAAGTGCTGGGCAGGGTTTAAAGAGTTGCGGGTGCGGCGGCAAGATTTGAGTTGCCTGTTCCCCCCCTCTCCTACTTCGTCACCCCCGAGTTGGCGCAGCCAAGTCTCGGGGGTCTATGGGCATAGGTTGCATGGATACCCGAGACTTGGTCCCAATTAACATTGGTCCCAACTCGGGCATGACGCAAGAAAGAGGCAGGAGAAAAATAGCCCGTGGATGACGGCCTAAATCCCCACCGCGCGCTTGTTCCCGTTGATATGCGGTTTCCGCCCGGCGCGCTCTTCCTTCAAGCTGTCGGCCAGCACAAAGGACAGTTCCAGCGCCTGCTTGGCGTTGAGCCGCGGATCGCAATGGGTGTGATAGCGGTTGGAGAGATCGGCCTCGGTGATCGCCTGGGCGCCGCCGACGCATTCGGTGACGTCCTGGCCGGTGAGTTCGAAATGCACGCCGCCGGGATGGGTGCCCTCGGCCCGGTGAATCTCGAAGAACTCCCGCACTTCCTGCAGGATTAAATCACACGGCCGGGTCTTGTAGCCGTTGCCGCTTTTGAC
>JAYQGD010000419.1:0-3097 GCA_038140415.1 Rhodospirillaceae bacterium | reverse complement strand
AAGGTCTTAGTGGGTGGACTCGCCGCCGTCGATGTTAAGCGTCTGGCCGGTGATGAAGTCACTGTCTTCGGACGCCAGGAACATTACCGCGCCCACCAGGTCGCCCGGCATCTGGCCGCGCTTAAAAGACCGCTTCTGATACATCTTAGTGCGCGCCTCAATATATTCCGGCGTGCTGCCCGCCATCTGGGTTTCGCTTTCGGTAAAGCCCGGCGTTATCGCGTTGACGTTGATATTGTCGTCGCCCACCTCGCGGGACAGCGCCCGGGTCAGGCCGATCACGCCGGCCTTTGACGTGGTGTAGTGCAGCCGGTTGGGTATGCCGCTCCAAACCCGGCTGGACGAAATATTGATGATCTTGCCCTTCTGCTGCTCGCGCATCTGCGGATAAACCGCCCGGCAGCAGAGGAACATGCCCCGCAGGTTCACTTCCATCACCCGGTCCCATTCGTCGACCTCGATCTGGTGCCAGGGCTGGCGAGGCAGCGCGCTCATCAGAGACGCATTGTTGACCAGAACATCAATGCTGCCGAATTTGTCCATCGCCGCGCGGGCCATGGCCAGCGTGTCGTCTTCCACGGAGATATCCGTGCGAACCGCCAGGGCCGAGCCACCGCCGTCGTTGATCTCCTTGGCGACCTGCTCCCCTTCTTCGCCGGCGATGTCCGCGATGACCACATTAGCTCCGGCCGCCGCGAAGGCCTGGCTATATATTTTGCCGATGCCGGTGCCGCCCCCGGTGATGATCACCGTCTTGCCGGTGAAGTCCAATCCCTGCTCACTCATGTAGGTGCCTCATACGCTCTCGGACGCTCTCCGGCCACGGTGGCCCGGCGGAGCGTCCTGGTTTCCGCCGGATCAAAATCGGTGCGCGCATGCATGGTCGCCAGATTGTCCCACAGGATCAAATCGCCCGGTTGCCATACATGCTCGTATATAAACTCTCCGTTCTCCGCGCTCTCGAACAGCTCAAGCAGCAGCGCATCACTCTCCGCCCGCTCGAGCCCGACGATGTGATCGGTCATCAGCCGATTGGCGTAGAGACAGGGCGCGCCGGTCTCCGGATGGCGGATCACAATAGGATGGTCGAACTGGGGCGCATCGTCCGAATGGCCGGCGGCCCGAAGCGTCGGACTGCCGTCATAGTCATAAATATTATGCCCCATCAGCCCGGCCAGCCGGTCCTTGGTCGCCGACGGCAGGGCGTGGTACGCCGCCATGGTGTTGAGAAACAAGGTATTCCCGCCGCTTGAGGGTATGGCGATGGCGAACAGCATGGTAAGCCGCGACGGGACCTCGTAGTAGCACTGATCGGTGTGAAACATCATCTCCCCGTCCGGCAGAATGCCGGGCTTGCCGTCCACCGGCCGGTTTGAGACATGCATCACTTCCTGTCTTTCCCCCACCAAATGGGTGGCGGAGCGCACCACCTGAATATCGCCGAAGCGCCGCGCGAAGGCTGTCTGCGTCGGGTGGTCGATGTCCTGGTCCCGGAACAGCAAGACCTTGTGCGTGGCCCAGGTTTGGCGAATTTCCGCGAACAACTCATCGGAAATGTCGCCCGCCAGGTCTACGCCCAAAATCTCAACGCCGATCGAGTCAGATAATGGCCGGGTCTCCAACGTCATGGGGCTTGGAACTTTACGCGACGTTGGTTTCGAAACCGCTTTCCGCGCCCAGGACCTTCCAGGGTTCCTTCAGGTTTTCCTGCCACAGAAGCGATTCCAGATAGATCATCAACGGCTGATCCTGCACCGTCAGCTCGTAGACCGTGTCGTCGTAGGAAGCGTGGTTGTGCACCCCCCAGCCGGGCGCGGAGAGCATCAGATCGCCCGCTTTCCATTCGTAGCGTTTGCCTTCGACCACCGAGAACCCGCTACCCGCAAAATAGTAATTGATCGCAGCCGACGTATGCCGGTGCGGCCGGTCGACAATGCCGCCCGGACGGATGGTGATGGTGGCGAAGAAGGCCGGCGTGATGCCGTTGTGCCGGCCGGTCGCCGGGTTCCACATCATATAAAGCCGGCGGCCGCGGTAGTTCTTGTCCAGCGATCCCAACCGGTCCAGTTCCGCCTTCAGCCCGGCCCAGTCCCAATGCATGGCCTTGGACTCAACCGGCTCCGGATTGATCAACACCTCGTAGGGCATCAGCATGGCGCCGTCGTCGCCCAGGGGCACGATCTTGCCGGCCTCGCCGGAGGCTTTCTTCTCTTCTTTCTTTTCCACGACCTTCAGCGGCGTATCCTGCGGATCATCCTCGATCACGTGGATGTTCAGCTTTTCCAGCATCGGCGCGTTGGAATAACAAAGCCGCGCATGGACCTTGTCGGACTCGTTCCGGTGCCGGTAGGTCATCATGGAGGGGAAGTTGATCGTATCGTATTGGGTATAGTCGAAGCGCTTGCCGCCGATGATGGTCGAGCCGTCGCCCTCGATACAGAAATTGATCTGGGTCGAATTATGCCGGATCGGCGTGGTTTCCTCGCCGGGCAGCAGCACTTCGAGCCCGACCTGCACGCCGGGGTTCAGGCACGGGCCGGGGCCCAGTTCCTGCCAGCGGGGATGAACGATCAAGGACTGCCGCCGGCCGTTCGCCGGGCGGTCGATGCTCGCCAGCCGCTCAATCTCGGCGTCGATCTCTTCCTTGGTGATCTTGATCGGCTCCCACAGGTCCAGTTTCTCCGGCGGGGTCCAGCCGCTACGATCCATGAAATAACTACTCATCCCAATCCTCCTATCATTCGGCTGCCTGTAGCGGCAGCGGTTTCCTATTTCTTGCCGGTAGATTATGCCCGGCGCCCGATTTTGAACAGATACTCAACACCCGATTGGCGACGGCCAGGTCGGACAAACCCATCCCCACCGCCTTAAACAATGTCAGATCGGCATTGGCCGTGCGCACCGCTTCCTCGCCGATGCGCGCCGACAAGGGCTGCACCCGGTCCCAATCGCTTTGGCCTGCGCCGAAATAGTCGATGAACTCCCGGGACATGGCCTGCACGCCGGCGACCGAGTCCACCGCGATATCGGTGCAGCGAGGGAACAGGTCATCGCCGAATTCCACCCGCTTGGGCACAATCGCGCCGACCGCGTTGAT
>JAYQGD010000418.1:0-3100 GCA_038140415.1 Rhodospirillaceae bacterium | reverse complement strand
TACTTCATCAACACGGTGAAGCCGGTGACCAAGATCGCGGACCTTAAAGGCATGAAGCTTCGAGCCGGTGGCCCGGTGGCGGGCGCCTCCATGAAGGCCTTGGGTGCCGTGCCGGTCGGCATGCCGATCCCGGCCGTGGCGGAAAACATCTCCAAGGGCGTGCTGGACGGTTCTGCCGCTGAATGGAACGTGATGTACGCTTTCCGCATCGTCGAAGTGGCCAAGCACCATTACATGGCGCGCCTGGGCACGGTGCCGCTGACGGTCTTGTTTAACAAGAAAGTCTATGACGGTCTGTCCGCCAAGGCGCGGGCCAGCATCGACAAGCATTCCGGTCTGGGCCTTTCCAAGAAATTTGGTCAGGTCCACTTCGACATTCAGGCGGATCGTCTGAAGCGGACCCAGGCCCGTCCCGACCACAAGTTCGTCTTCCCCGATGCCGCTGCGCAGAAGGCTTGGGCGGACACGCTGGACGGGGTGACCCAGGACTGGCTGAAGAAGCACCCGAAGGGACCGAAACTGCTGGCGGCCCTGAAGGAAGAGCTGGCCAACGCACGGGCGGGCAAGTAGCGAAAGCTGCTTTCCCGGCACTAATCCCCGGCTCTTAAACCGTGTCTAATCCCATGGGATCGTTACTGACGGGCGGCACGCGTGCCGCCCGTTTGTTCGCCATCGCCGGCCTTGTCGGGCTGGTGGCGCTGGCGCTCATCACCATCGCTGATGTGCTGATGCGCTGGCTGTTGAACAGTCCCATGGATGGCGTCGCGGATTTGGGCCGGCTGATGGTGGCGGTGGTGATCTCCACCTTTTTCCCGCTGGCCCTGGTGGAGCGGCATCACATTTCCATCACGTTTCTGGGGAAGGCCCTGGGCCGCCGTGCTCATGCCTGGCTCGAAGTGTTCGCCGCCCTGGTCACCACGGTGTTTTTCACGCTGCTCTCCTGGCAGCTCTACCTGTTCACCGAGGAAATGTTCGAAAGCGGGGAAACCACGTGGATTCTCGCCCTGCCGGTCGCGCCCTGGTGGACGGCGGCCACGGTGTTCATGATTACCTGCGTGCCGATCCAGATTGCTGTGCTGATCCAGACCTATCACACCGCCATGGCCGGCGGTGAAGACCTGGCCACCAAGGCGCCCGGTCACTAGGCAGAGCACGCGGCCATGGATCCCATTCTCATCGCAACGTTGGGGCTTGTCGGCATGTTCGTGCTGATCGCGCTGCATGTGCCCATCGGCGTCGCCATGGCGACCGCCGGCGTGGTCGGGTTCGGCGCGTTGGGTGGCTGGAAGCCGGCCTTATCGTTGCTGGCCACCGAACCGGTCAGCGTGATTTCCAGTCTCGATCTCGCAGTAATCCCGCTGTTTCTGCTGATGGGCAGTTTCGCCGGCATCAGCGGCCTGTCGTCGGATATCTACCGGCTGGCCTATGCCTTTGTCGGGCATCGCCGGGGCGGGCTGGCATTGGCGACCATCGGCGGCTGCGCCGGCTTCGGCGCGGTCTGCGGCTCCTCGCTGGCGACGGCGGCGACCATGGGCCGGGTGGCGTTGCCGGAAATGTTGAACCGGGGCTATTCGACCACACTCGCGACCGGCTCTATCGCCGCCGGCGGCACTTTGGGCATGCTGATCCCGCCCAGCGTGGTGATGGTCATCTATGCCTTTTTGACCGAGCAGTTCGTCATAACACTCTTTGTCGCGGCATTGATCCCCGGCATTATCGCCATCGGCGCGCACTTCATCGCGATCAACATCCTGGTCGCCCGCAACCCGGAGATCGGACCCGCCGGCGACCGCATGCCCTGGTCGGAACGTCTGAGCGTTCTCAAGGATAGCTGGGGCGTGCTGGTGCTTCTGTTGGCTGTCATCGGCGGCATTTACGGCGGCGTCTTCACGGTCAACGAGGCCGCGTCCCTGGGGGCGGGCCTGGCGTTCTTCTTTGCCGTGGCGCGCCGTAAAATGACCATGGACGCATTCTGGGATGTGCTGAAGGATACGGCCGCCAACACCGCCATGATCTATCTGATCATCGCCGGCGCGTCGGTGTTCTCCAGCTTTATCACGTTGTCGAAGATGCCGGATGCGCTGGTGACCCTGATTGCCGACGCCAACCTGCATCCGCTGATGGTGATCTTTGTTCTGATGATCGTCTATCTGATCCTGGGCAGTGTGTTCGACACCATCGCTGCCATGGTTATTACCCTGCCGTTCGTCTTCCCGCTGATCCTGGACTTGGGCTATCACCCGATTTGGTGGGGGGTGATCCTGGTGATGGTAATCGAGGTGGGGATGATTACGCCGCCTATCGGGATGAATGTGTTCGTCCTCTACGGGGTGGCTAAAACCATCCCGCTGAACGTCATCTTCCGGGGCATCCTGCCGTTCTTCTATGCGGACATCGTCCGCATCACCATCATCATCCTGTTCCCGGCGCTGGCCCTCTGGCTGCCGGAGTTCCTGGGCTATAATCTTAAGATATCCCTCCATTAAATTTCCTGGGGGGACCACAGGCGAGGTCATCATGAAAGCAATTCAAATCAGTGAATTCGGCGGACCCGAGGTCCTGAAACTCATCGACGCGCCCGTGCCGGAGCCGGGGCCCAAGGAAATCCTGGTGAAGATCGAAGCGGCGGGCATCAATTTTGCCGACATCTATTGGCGGCGCGGCGTCCGGGGCGGGGAGCCGCCCATGGGCTGCGGCGCGGAAGGTGCGGGCACGGTTGCCGCTGTCGGGTCCGAGGTTGCCGATTTCAAGGAGGGAGACCGGGTCGCCTATTGGTATCCGAAGATCGGCGCGTACGCGGAATATGCGCTCTGCCCGGATTTCCGGCTGGTCAAAATTCCCGACGACATGGACTACGGCACGGCGGCGGCGTTGATGCTGCAGGGGCTGACCGCGCACTATCTTATCCGCTCTTCACCCGAGGTCAAAGCCGGGGAGACCATTCTGTTCCACGCCGGCGCGGGCGGAGTCGGCCAGATCGCCGTGCAGATCGCCAAGGCCCAGGGCGCGACGGTCTTTGTCACCGTCGGCAACGAAGAGAAAGCGGCGTTCGCCAAAAGCATCGGCGCCGACGAAGCGATCCTCTATGACCAGGTGGACT
>JAYQGD010000417.1:0-3103 GCA_038140415.1 Rhodospirillaceae bacterium | reverse complement strand
CAACATACCTCTGACACGTCACCGGCCGGAATCTTACAGCCGGCGGCGAAGCGAACGGTGTTTGTAAGGTTGCGGGCCTATTTCCTGGCCGGAATTTTGGTAACGGCGCCCTTGGCGATCACCGTGTATCTGGCGTGGCTGATCATCGGCTTTATCGATCATTCCATTACACCGCTGATTCCGGAAAAATATAACCCTGAGACTTATCTGCCTTTTACATTGCCCGGATTAGGGGTGGTGATCTTAATCATCGGGTTGACCCTCATCGGCGCCTTGACCGCCGGCTTGTTAGGGCGCTGGGTCATTCGTTTGGGTGAGCGCATCCTGAATCGCATGCCGGTGATCCGCAGCGTCTATTCAGCGACTAAACAGATTTTCGAGACGGTTCTCGCGCAGCAATCCAACGCCTTCCGGGAAGCTGTGCTGGTGGAATATCCCCGCCGCGGTATTTGGGCCATCGGCTTTATCACCGGCACAACCAAGGAAGAGGTTCAAAACCTTACCGAGGACGAGACCGTCAACGTGTTTTTGCCGACGACGCCGAACCCGACCTCCGGGTTCCTGCTTTTCGTGCCGCGCAAGGACGTGGTGAAGCTGTCCATGTCGGTGGAAGAGGCCGTGAAGATGGTGATCTCGGGCGGCATCGTGACGCCGAAGGATCGCCGCCCGGAGGACGAAAAAGGCACGTCCGTTGTTTCCTCCTCGACTTATGAGGATTTGGACGTGCTCCGGGAGAAAGAAAATGCGCCGGTGCTGGTGCCCAGCGAAAAGCGGGCCAGCAACGACTAGCCTGAGCGCAGGAATTTCACGGCCGCATCCCGTTCAAACAGATAAAGCAGCACCCTGAGCCGCTGACCGCGTTCGCCTTCCAGCTCCGGATCTCTTTCCAGGATAAGCTTGGCGTCGTCCCGGGCGGTCGCCAACAGCTCCCCATGCACGGCCAAATTGGCGAGCCGAAAAACGGGCAGGCCGCTTTGGCGGGTGCCCATCAGTTCACCAGCGCCCCGCAGGCGTAAATCTTCTTCGGCAATCACAAAGCCATCTTCGGTGTCGCGGATGATTTTCAGCCGTTCCTTGGCGGTGGCGCTGAGATTGCCGCCATAAAGCAGCAGACAGTTAGACGCATCCGAGCCCCGGCCGATCCGGCCGCGCAACTGGTGCAGTTGGGCGAGCCCAAACCGTTCCGCATGTTCGATGACCATCACAGTGGCCTGCGGCACGTCCACGCCGACCTCGATCACGGTGGTGGCGACCAGCACATCCACGCCGCCGTTGGAGAAAGCCTCCATCACCGCGTCTTTTTCCGGGCCTTTCATTTTGCCGTGGACGAGGCCGGCGCGGGCGCCGAATACCTGGTTCAGGTGGGCATAGCGGTCCTCGGCGGCGGCCAGGTCGAGAACCTCGGATTCTTCGACCAGTGGGCAAACCCAATAGACCTTTGAACCCTTTTCGAGGGCGCGCTTCACCCCATTGACCACCTCGTCGAGCCGTTCAATGGGCACCGCCCGCGTATCGATAGGCAGGCGGCCGGCGGGCTTTTCAGTGAGCCGGGAGACGTCCATGTCGCCGTACGCGGTCAGGGTCAGGGTCCGGGGGATGGGCGTCGCCGTCATCACCAGGACATCCACTGCATTGCCCTTGTTGGTCAGCGCCAGGCGCTGGTGAACGCCGAACCGGTGCTGTTCATCAATGACGGCCACGGCCAGGTTTTTGAAGTCCACGCCTTCCTGGAACAGGGCATGGGTGCCGATGGCGATATCTGTTTCCCCCGATGCCAGCCGCTCCAGGATGCCGGCGCGGGCTTTGCCTTTGTCCCGGCCGGTGAAAATTTCGGCGCGGATGCCGGCGGCCTCGGCCAAGGGTGCGATGGTGGCGTAGTGCTGGCGGGCCAGAATTTCCGTGGGCGCGAGCAGCGCCGCCTGAGCGCCGGCCTCGATAGCATGGGCCATGGCCATCAGCGCCACCACGGTTTTCCCCGCGCCGACATCGCCCTGGAGCAACCGGTGCATGCGAAGGTCAGACCCCAGATCGCCGGTGATTTCCTCGACCGCCTGCTTCTGCGAGTTGGTCAGGTCAAAGGGGAGGGCGGCCAGGATTTTCCTCTGCAGCTCCCCCGTGCCGGGAATGGGGCGGCCCTTGGCGCGTTTGAGATGGCGGCGCACCATGGCAAGCGCGAGCTGGTTGGCGAGAAGCTCGTCATAGGCCAGCCGCTGGTGGTCTTTGGTTTCCAAAGACAAATCCAGATCCGATTGCGGATGATGCACGGCCTTAATCGCCTGGGCCCACGGGTTCCAGGACTGCTTGTTCAGATACGCCGGGTCCAGCCACTCCTCCGGCTCCGGCACAAATTCAAGCGCGCCCTCAATCGCTTTGGACAGGACTTTCAGCGACAGGCCCTGGGTGAGGGGATAAACCGGTTCCACCGCCTGAAGCTTCGCCAGCTCTTCCAGTTTGCCGACATGATCGGGATGGGCCATCTGCAGCTCGTTGCCGAACTTCTCCACCGTGCCGCTGACCACGCGGATTTCGCCTTCCGGCAGGATGCGCCGCAGGTAGTCCTCCCGCGCGTGAAAGAACACCAGGGTCATAAACCCGGTCGCGTCGGAACAAATGACCTTATAGGGGAGACGGCGGGTCTTCGCCGGCCGGTGCTGGCCGACCTCAATGGTCATCGTGGCGATCCGGCCCGGCTCCGCGTCGCCGATCTTGGGTGCGTAGCGGCGGTCGATGATGCCGCTCGGCAAATGCCAGACCAGATCAATCAGATGCGGTCCTGCCAGTTTCTCGATCAGCTTGGCGATCTTGGGCCCCACGCCGGCAAGCGTGTTCGTTTCTTTGAACAAGGGGAATAGAATTTCGGGCCGCATGGAAGAAAGGTAGCCGGTGCCGGGGAGGGGGGCAACGGGGCTGACAGGCGGGCCCGCAAGCCTTATATCCTGTGCAGATTCTTACCGCATCTGATGACGGATCAATGGACGCAGACCGCAAGCGTATGCTCTACCGGGCGACTCACCGGGGAATGAAGGAAACCGACCGGCTGGTCGGCGGGTTCGCCGAGTCGCACCTGGCGAACATGCCGGCGGATAATTTGGCGGCGTTCGAG
>JAYQGD010000416.1:0-3105 GCA_038140415.1 Rhodospirillaceae bacterium | reverse complement strand
ACGATCTACGAGAATATCCTTCAAAATCTCAATGCGGAACTCAACAGTGTCGAAGCACAGTTGGCGCAACTGGATATTCAAAAGCGAGAAGCAACGAGTGAGAAACGATGGGTAGATTGGGTTCGCCGATATGAAGAGCAATATCAGAACCTCGACAACCTCTCAGAAATCGAGAAAAAGGCATATATCGCAGCATTAGTGATGCGTTTGGTGGTTCATTTGGATGGGGATACCAAAGAGCATACTGTGGATATCGAGTTCTCGCTTCCTGTCGTAGGAGATCAGTTGGTTTACAAAGATCCAAAAAGGAAATCGCAGGGATATGATATTATTGATGGAGAGAGTGTTTTGACGATCACCGCAGATTTTCAGGATCGAGGCGGGATCAAAAAAAAAGATCTTGGAGTAAACACTTAGATGAAAATAACCGCATACTATCAAAAACATTCCGTTACCGTGGAGTAAACTCCGCCCATGCCTGACGTCGTTGAAATTTACATGTGCAAGCCCGGCCAGAAGCTGGAAGAGGGCGCCATGGTCACGTCCCGGGACATCTACGACAAGGAGGCGGCCCAGGAGGACGCGGAGCGCCGCTGCAAGGTCAACTCGTCGCTGGAGCGGATCGCTTATTACGCGATCAACGAAAACGGCGATTTCCGGCCTTACTATTCCTATACCAACCCGAATGTGAGGCCGCTGGCGGCGAAGAAGACCGCCGGCACGGACGGCGGCCCGCGCAAAAAGCGGCGCAAGAAGAAGGCGAAACCCAAAACCGCCTGGCAGAAATTCAAACACTGGCTGGAGACTTAGGGGATATTACACCCCCCATCCGGCCCTCCGGGCCACCTTCCCCCGCAAGGGGGGAAGGCAGTCTCCCTGCCAGCGGCTGATAAAGTGCACCACCTCCCCCTATGACGGGGGAGGTCGAGAAACGCAAAGCGTTTCGAGGGTGGGGGTGGATGACGCTGTAGAGAGGCGGGAAGGGGATCGGGTTGTCTTTTTAGTCATGCGCGGACCGAGAGCCCGTGCGTGGGCTAGTCCCGCGTATGATCCGCGTACCTATCTTTAAATCATATTTGTACCCGCCGGAAAGAAACGCGCGCAGCGTTTGAGAAACGGACCAAGCCGGTCTTCTTTAGGGGAGTTTCACTGATGATCTCACGCACGCTTGCCGTTGCCGCTTTATTCACCGCCGTGATGCCGATGACGGCGACTGCCGAATGGCAGACCCGCGCACCGCTGTTGGAGGCCAATTCTGAAACCGCCGTCGCTCAAATGGGGGACAAAGTCTACGTCTTTGGCGGCTACCCGCGCCTGCGGATCACTCAGGACACGGCCATGGAATATGACGCGGCCAAGAATGCGTGGCGGATGATCGCGCGCATGCCGTTGAAATCCAATCACGCCATGGCGGCGTCCGCTGGCGGCAAGGTTTACGTGATCGGCGGCCAGCAGACAGCTGGCGGGCGTCTGGTCAACGGCTCATTCCAGCGGGAGGCGCCGGGCTATCTGAACACCACCCTCGAATGGGACCCGGCCTCGAATAAATGGAGCCAAAAATCCCCCATGCCGACCAAGCGCAGCGGCGGCGTTGCGGTGGAGCTCGACGGCAAAATCTATGTCGCCGGCGGACGCACCGAAATGACCGGCGATGATTTCGCCGTCTATGATCCGAAGGCCGACAAATGGACCGAACTGCCGGATATCCCAACCCAACGCAATCATCTGGGCGCGGCCGTGGTGGACGGCAAGATTTACGTGGTCGGCGGCCGGTTCGGTCCCGGCTTCCGCTCCGAACGCACCGACGCGGTGGAGGTTTATGATCCTAAGACCAACGACTGGTCAAAGCGCAAACCGATGCTCCGGCCCCGGGGCGGGTTGAACGTGATCGCGGCCAAAGGCTGCATCCATGCCTTCGGCGGCGAGGGGGAGGGCATTGGCGACAACGGCGTGTTCCCCGACCACGATGTCTACAATCCCAAGACCGACAGCTGGACCAGCCTGCCCGCCATGTCCACGCCCATGCACGGGGTGACCGGCATGGCCTATATCAATGGCTGGATACACTTCCCGGGCGGCGGCACCAAGATCGGCGGCAGCTCCGGAAATGTGTTGCACCAGGTGGTGAAGGCCGAAATGTCCTGCGAGTAATCGCCGGCGGTTATTGCCGGGCGTTGAGCTGGGCCTGACGGCGCTGGATTTTTTCCGGCCAAGTGCTTTTGATGTAGGCCAGCACGGCCCAAATCTGGTGATCGCTCATCACTTCGGCAAAACCCGGCATGTTGCTATTGAAGCCGGCCGGGGCCGTGGCCGCGCCGCCCTTCTTGGTGTAATCGAACAATAGCTTGTCCGCATGGTGCCAGGTATGGCCTGAGGCGTCGTGGGGCGGCGCCGGCAGACCACCGTCGGGCAGGGGGCGGCGCCAATCTTTCTGACCTTCCAGGTTCTTGCCATGACACGACGCGCAATGCTCCGCGTAAAGGGTCTTACCTTCGGCCACCAGCACCGGATTGCCGGCGTCGGCGGTCGTTGCTGACGCGCTTCCCCCGCCGGGGCCGAAACCGCCGGTGAGATAAAACGCGCCGATTCCGATAATCAGAACGACGCCCAGGATGATCGATAAGGTGCCTGTCTTCATGGGAAGGAGATTATGCCTTGCTGTTCATTCGATAGATTGAGCGGCCAGATTGGAGCTTCCAGCGGGGGAAAAGTCAATCGGCGCCCGAATGTGAAGCGCAAATTTCGGTGAGGCGCGGTTGCAGCCCCTTTCCCGCCAGCTATACTCGCCGCCGAATTTCACTATCGGATACGTTTCATGGCCAAATACGATTACGACATGATCACCATCGGCGCCGGGTCCGGGGGCGTTCGCGCCTCCCGGCTTGCCGGCGGTTACGGCGCCCGCTCCGCCGTCATCGAAGAAGACCGGGTCGGCGGCACCTGTGTGCTGCGCGGCTGTATCCCCAAGAAACTGCTGATCTATGGGGCCCACTATGCGGATCACTTCGAGGATGCGAAGAATTACGGCTGGACCGTAAATGCCGAACACGATTGGCGTACCCTGGTCGATAACAAAAACACCGAGCTCGACCGGCTCAACGGGAT
>JAYQGD010000415.1:0-3120 GCA_038140415.1 Rhodospirillaceae bacterium | reverse complement strand
TCGTACAAAGCGGTGGCATAGCGACCGGCTAACCCGGTTACGCCTGTCGTATCGGATGACACCCTTACTTAATCCTCTTTGACGATTACCCTGGTGTATTTCGCGATAAAATCGGCCGCGAAAACCCAACTGACTGAACAAAAAACTTTACTTTTTGGCGGTTCTCCGCCTGAAAGCGAGGGTTGTCTACCATACTGACCCGGCCCTGACAAGCGGAGTCCGGGAACATATTCCCACGTCTTTATTACGCAGCAATTACAATGAGTTAAGCTGAATTTTCCTTACATGAAACTGTAGGGATCAATGTCCACATGGACCCGCACCTTGCGGGGGATTTGGGTGGCGTTGAGCCATTGGCGAATCCGCGCCTGAATATTGACGTTGCGGCCCGTTTTCACCAGGAACCGGCGGCGGTGGCGGCCCCGCAGCAGTTTTAGTGGCGCATCCGCCGGGCCCAGCACCATTACCCCGTCCTGGCGCGGCGCTGATCGGCTGAGCGCGCGGACGGCCGTTTCCACCGCGCCTTCGTCGATGCCGGACACCACAATGCCGGCGAGCCGGCCATAGGGCGGCATACTAGCGATCTCCCGGTCCGCGGTCTCCGCGGCGAGGAACCCATCCCGGTCGCCGGCGCCCAGGGCCCGTATCACCGGATGATCCGGCATATACGTTTGCACAATGACCCGGCCCGGACGTTCCGCCCGGCCGGCGCGCCCCGCCACTTGGTACAAAAGCTGGAAAGTGCGCTCGGCCGCGCGCAATTCCCCGCCGGCGAGGCCTAGATCCGCATCCACCACGCCGACCAGGGTGAGCATGGGGAAATGGTAGCCCTTGGCGACGATCTGGGTGCCGATCAGCAGGTCGATTTCCTGATCCTCGATCCGGCGCACCAGTTCCGCCGCCTGACCGGGCCCGTAGATCGTGTCGCTGGCCACCACCTCAAACCGGATATCGGGGAACAGTTCCTGCACTTCCTCGGCCAAGCGTTCGACGCCGGGCCCGCAGGCAAACAGCTTTCCTTCCGCCTCGCATTCGGGGCACACGACGGGCAGCTTGGTTCCATAGCCGCAGTGGTGACACTGCATCCGGTCCAGCAACCGATGTTCTACCAGCCAGGCGGAACATTGCGGGCATTGCAGCCGGTGCCCGCAGGCCCGGCAGAGCGTCAGCGGCGCATAACCCCGCCGGTTCAAAAACAACAGCGCCTGTTCAACGCGTGCAAATGTCTCTTTCAGCCCGGCCACCAGTTGGGGCGACAGCCACTTGCCGCTGTCGGGCGCGTCCGAGCGCATGTCGGCGATCTCAATTGTGGGCAACTCGGCGCCGGCGTGGCGGTCCGGCAACGTGTGGTGACCGTAGCGGCCCTGGTTCACATTGTGCATGGTCTCCAGCGACGGCGTGGCGGAGGCCAGCACCACCGGGATATCGCCCAAGTTCGCCCGCACCACGGCCATATCGCGGGCGTTATAGACCACCCCATCTTCCTGTTTGAAGGAGCCGTCATGTTCCTCGTCCACCACGATCACGCCCAGATCAGGGTAGGGCAGAAACAGCGCAGAGCGCGCGCCGACCACAACCCGCGCCTCACCGGTGGCCACCGCCCGCCAGGTGACGCGCCGCTGCAGGCCCGTAAGGTCCGAATGCCACAGCGCCGGCGCCGTGCCGAAGCGCAGCCGGAACCGTTCCAGCCATTGGGCGCTGAGCGCTATTTCCGGCAGCAGCACCAGCGCTTGTTTGCCGGCGGCGAGCGCCTCGCAGACCGCTTCCAGATAGACCTCCGTCTTGCCGGAACCGGGCACGCCGTCCAACAGGGTCGTCGAGTATTTGGCTTCTTTCACCAGCCGGACCAGGTCATCGGCCGCCTTGGCTTGTTCCGGCGACAGGGTCGGGCCCTTGGCGCTCAAGTCCGGCGGATGAAAGGCCGGTGGTGGTGGCAGTTCCAGGCGCACCAGCGCACCGGCTTCATGCAGGCCTTTGATCACCGAGGGTCCCGTGCCCGCCTCCCGCGCCAAATCGGCGCCGGTGCGGGGCGGCGAGTCGGTCAGCACGTTGATCACTCGCTCCCGCGCCGCCGTCATGCGCAGGTCCGGTGCCTGGTCCGCCAGCCGGTACGCAACCACCGGCTTGGGCGGATACAGGGCGTCCGGCACAGACATGGCCATCTTCAGGACCGAGCCCTCCGACGACATGGTGTAATTCGCCACCCATTCCACCAGCTTGCGGGACACGTCGGGCAAGGGCGGCGTCTCCAGTACCTCGGTGATTTCCTTTAGCTTCTCCGCCGCCACATCGCCGGGTGGTGAATCCCAGACCACGCCGACCACCTTGCGAACCCCCAACGGCACGACGACGAAGTCGCCGGGCTCAACCGACAGGTGATCCGGCACGCCATAAGTATAGCCCCGCCCGCCCGAGCCCCTGACGGGAAGCGGCAGCAGAACGGTGACCGTGTTGGGAGATGCGTCGGACATGGAGGCACTGTAGCCGCTCGCGGGGGACGCAGAAATATAAAATGCCCCCTCCCTCTTACCCCCTCCCACAAGGGGAGGGGGGACGAAAGCGGTAATCACCCCTCCCTTGATGGGAGGGGTCGTACGGCACGCACGGGGGAGGGTGAACACACATGCATAGTTGCCTTCACAACCCGAATCGGGGTGTATTGGCGGATACCCCCCTGCCCATGATCAAGCAAAGGGACGAGTATGAAGTTTTTTATCGATACGGCGGATACGGACGAGATTAAGGCCCTGGCCGGCACCGGCATGGTCGACGGGGTCACCACAAACCCCTCATTGATTGCCAAGACCGGCCGGCAGTTTCTGGACGTGATTGAAGAGATTTGCGGCATCGTCGAAGGCCCGGTGAGCGCCGAGGTCACCGCCACCGACGCCGAGAACATGATCAAGGAAGGCCAAAAGCTGGCCGCCATCGCCAAGAACGTGGCGGTCAAAGTGCCACTCACCGAGGACGGGCTGATCACCTGCAAGACCTTGTCGGACGCCGGCACCATGGTCAACGTGACCCTGTGTTTTTCAGCGGCCCAGGCGATCCTGGCGGCCAAGGCCGGCGCGACCTTTGTCTCGCCCTTTGTCGGCCGGCTGGATGATCTCAGCCAGGACG